>NZ_JBIXLN010000041.1:0-46493 GCF_045798555.1 Paeniglutamicibacter sp. MACA_103
CCCCCCACACCCCCCCCCCCCCCCCCCCCCCCCCCCCCCCCCCCCCCCCCCCTTCCGTGTGTCTAGTCCACCCGCGAGGGATCCAGTTCGTCGGGGACGAACTCCGGGTCGGCCTCGACCGATTTCCGGGAACCCGGCAGCAGGAACAGGCTTGCCGCGGCGAGGAAACAAAGGACCGCGGCGGTGATCCACGCGACCAGGTAGCTGCCGGAGAGGTCCCGGCCAATGCCAGCGGTCAGTGCGCCCACACCGGCGCCGACCATGTGGAAGGCGAAGACCCAACCGAAGACCACCGCGGCGCGCACCGGGCCGAAATATTGCCGGCACAACACGACAGTGGGCGGAACGGTGGCCACCCAATCCAGCCCGTAGAACAGGATGAAGATCCACAGCACCGGCTCGACCGTGGGGCCGAGCAGCGAGTGGACGGTCAGCAGCGATGCCCCGCGCAAGCCGTAGTAGAAGACCAGCAGCAGCCACGGCCGCACCCGGTCGGTCAGCCAGCCCGAGGCAATGGTGCCGATGATGTCGAAGACACCGATCAGCGCCAGGAGCCCGGACGCGGTGGTCGCCGGCATGCCATGGTCATGGGACGCCGGAATGAAATGGGTCTGGATCAGCCCGTTGGTCGACCAGCCGCAAATCCAGAACGTGAAGGCTAGGATCCAGAAGGCCCGGAACCGCATGGCATGTCGCAGGACGCCCATGGTCTCGGCCATGGCATTGCCGGCGGGACGTACCTTGGCCGGTGCCGTCGCGGGGCTGGCGTCATCGGCGGACCCATAGGCCGTGGTCCCAGCCTCGGCCGGGCTGTTGGCAAAGGGCCAGAACAACAGCGGCACGATCAACAAGGCGAATCCCGCCACCAGCAGGGAGGCGATGCGCCATCCGTGGTGGCCGGCCAGATGGACGATGGTGGGGAGGAAGATGAGTTGTCCGCAGGCGTTGGCCGCGGAGAAGATTCCCATCACCAGGCCTCGCCGCGCGGCGAACCAGCGGTTCGCCACCACCGCACCGAAGACCAAGGCAATGGCACCGGTGCCGATTCCCACCAGCCCGCCCCACAGAAGCCAGAGCTGCCACACCTCGGACACGAAGACCGCCAGCCCGGCGCCGGCCGAGACCAGGCCCAGGGCCAGGGCCGCAACGAAGCGCATCGATAACCGCTCCAGCAGCGTCGCCGCGAACGGTGCCACCAATCCGTAGACCACGAGATTGATCGTCACCGCGGTGGACAGCTGGGAACGGGTCCACCCGAATTCGGATTCCAGCGGCTCGAAGAACGCGCCGGTGGTGGAGCGGAAGGCGGCGGCCGCCACGAGGGCGAGAACCGTGACCGCGGCCACGAGCCAGGCGCGGTGGATGCGAGGTGATGTGCGCGGCACCGCGTTGCGGGCGGGGTCTGCGGGCGATGAGGGCAGTGTCAAGGGCTTGGCTTTCTGGCAGGGCGGGACTGATACAACGGTTGCACATCCGGGAACAATTGGTCGAAGTGTGTCGCGTGGCTTCCATGGAACCGGAGCCGCGGGCGAGCTCCGGCCTGCAGGCCTCGGGGACATCGGAAGATCGAAAACGATACGGAGATGCACGAGCCAGCCTCCGTGCCCAAGGGAACATAGGGCAAGCCTAGAAGGAAATCGGTGAAATGTGCTCGCCAATTCTCGCCCGATTCCCGGTCCACAGGAAAGAAAATACCTGTCCTTGGTCGCTTCGTAGAGAGAATATCGCTGTCGGGCACATATTCGCACCCCGAGCCGCTCCGTAGTCGCCGCCGATCCGGGAGAAACCCATGTGAGTGCGGTTTTGGCGTCGTATGGTCGTCACGAATGGGCCCAGCGCGCCGTTCGTCTCGCCACTGCGGCCGCTTGTCGCACGTGATGCCGGTCACCCATTGACCGACGCGGGGCGCTGGGCAAGCGTTGGTCTTGCACTCGCACTGCACAAGAACAGAAGAGGGTAGAAGCATGGAAATTACACGTGACTTGGGCGAAGCTGCAATGACGCCGCTTCGCCGCCGCACGTTTCTCGGGGGAGTCGCTGCCCTGGGTGCCGCCGGCATCGCCGGCGCCGGCGTGTTCGCCGGAACTGCGGGCGCGAACCCCGCCGCGGCCGCGACGGCGATCCCGGAGGCCGACAAGGACGCGCTCGACCTGCTCCAGCGAATGCTGCGCTTCGACACACAGAATTTCGGCCAGGGAGCGGACACCCGGCCTCACGCAGAGATGCTCAAGGCCGTCTGGGAGAACGCGGGGGTGGCCGCGGAAATCATCGACACCCCGCAGCCGGACAACGTGCACCTGATTGCGCGCATCCCCGGAACCGGCACCGAGAAACCGCTGCTCATCCTCGGCCACTCGGACGTGGTTCCGGTGGAACGCGAGAACTGGACCGTGGAGCCGTTCTCCGGCGAGGTCCGCGACGGCGAGGTTTACGGACGCGGGGCCCTAGACATGAAGGGCGCCAACTCGGCCACCATCAGCGCCCTGCTGCGGCACATCTCCGAGGGCGCCACCTTCGACCGAGACATCATCGTGCTCACCGACTGCGACGAGGAAGCCGGTTCCTTCGGCTCGAGGTGGCTGGCAACCAACCACTGGGACAAGCTTGATGCCGGAATGGTGCTGACCGAGGGCGGCTGGTTCCTGGCGCAAAAGGACAAGACCACCCCGATGCTCATCACCGCCACACGGCAGGACAAGGTCTACTTCAACCTGGATCTGACCGCCGGCGGGACCGCGACCCACTCTTCGAAGCCCAACCCGGACTCGGCCATCGTCGCGCTCTCCCGTGCGGTGGCCGAACTCGGCGACTGGCAGGCCCCGGTGCACCTCACCGAGGTGACCCGGGAGTACTTTGCCGCGCTGGCCAAGGCCTCCGACGATGCGGGATTCAAGCGGGCCGTCGAATTGCTGCTCTCGGCCCGCAGCCAGAACGCCCGCGAGCGCGCGGCCCGCGTCATGGTGTCCAAGTCCAGCTACCCGTGGCTGCACAGCGCCCTGTTGCGGACCACGCACGCCTTCGTCATCGAGGATGCGGGCTACAAGGAGAACGTGATTCCCTCCTCGGCCCACGTGCGCATCAACTGCCGGGCGATCCCCGGTGGCCAGAAGCCGCGCGAGTTCCTGGCCCAGGTGCGCAAGATGATGGCCGAACGCGACGTGGAGGTGGCCCTGGCCGTGGCCGAGGGAGTGAGCGAGGAGGAGACGCTGGCCGAGCTCGACAAGACCTGGTCCACCCCTCCGGCGGACATCGACACCCCGCTGTTCAAGGCCCTCGGCGAAGCGGCGGCCGAGACCTACCCCGACGCGGCCTTCGCCCCGGCGCTCTTCGAGGCCGGCACGTCCCTGGCGCCGTGGCGGGCCCGCGGCATCCCCGGATACGGCGTCTACCCCTATGTGCTGGACAACGAGCAGCTCATCGGGATGCACGGGAACGACGAGCGGATCTACGTCGAGGCGCTGCGCCAGGGCAGTGACTACATGTACAAGGTGTTCGCCCGCTTCCGCAGCTGATCCGGCGTACCCCAAGAAGGAGGCTGGTTTCCCGCTACGGGCTCATTCCGTGGCGGGAGGCCAGCCGCTCGGCGAATCGTCGTCCGCAACGTGGACACCTGCGTGGTGCCGCTGCGCGACAGTCGGGAAGCCGCATTAGGCGCGATCTGCGCTGCCAATGCCCTGATCGGCGCCGCGGTAAGCCGCGCGTCGCATCCAGTAACCGGCGGTTGCCACCAGCTCGAGCGGTCCCCAGGCCAGGATCGGCACATAGCAGGCAACCATGATGGCCAACGGGATCCCGGAGACCAGACCGGCGTCTGGACGGTGGCCGGCAAGAACCTGCGTCGTCATCGCAATAGTGAACAGCCATGTCACAGCAAGCCCACCCAGTGTGGCGACCAGGAGTACCGGTGCGAGAGGTACCCGCCGACCAACGAGTCTCTCGCCCCACGGCCGAACAAGCCCGATCGTGAGGAAGCCCGTGGTGAGTTGGACCACGCTTAAGGCGAAGACGTAAACGTAGCCCGCTGCCGGGTCGCCACCGAGTTCAAACTGCCGAAGTTGCTCGGTCCCGGGCAGCAGTCCGAGGATCATGAGAACCCGCCACAGCGCAGAGGGCACAGTCGCGAGGAAAGCTCCCCATGCCGCGATCACGGCCCAGCGCTGAACTCCTGGCATGTTGGCTCCACCCTTCATCGTCGTACGCTAGCCATGATCTTCGCAGGTGGCAAGGGCTTCCGGCTCACCATAAAACGAACGCTCTGCATGTCTGTCGTGGTGCTGCGCGATAGACAGCGAGCCACGGGCGCGATCCGACTCGCACGGGGAGCCTTTGAAGGGGCAGGTAGTCCGGGCGAGCGGGTTTCCAGTCGGAGCCGCGCACTGAACAGTGCCCCGGCCGTCCGGAACCAGAGCCCGCAAACACAACGGGAGCGCGTGGCCGGGGCAGGAAGACCGCCCCGGCCACGCGCTCCAGGATCGCTGTTATGGAGCTTCGACCGGGTCCTCGTCGCCGATGTGGCCTTCGGCGTTGGCATCCAGGACGCGTGCAACGAATGCGCCGAATTCGCTCATGTAGTGGCCGAGGAAATCGGCCGTCCCACTGTCGGACACATTGCCCTCGGCATCAAAGATCTCGGGCTTGAACGCGATGTAGCCTTCGGGGGAGTTCAGCTGCGGGGCGTCCAAGAAGCTGAGCACGCTGCGCATGGAGGACTGCATGACCGCGGTGCCGATGGCGCCGACGGAGGCACCGATGATGGCGCTGGGCTTGCGGGCGAAGGAGTTGGCACCCCAGGGACGTGATCCCCAGTCGATGGCGTTCTTAAGCGCGCCGGGAATGGAACGGTTGTATTCGGGGGAGATGAACAGCAATCCGTCGGAAGCTTCGACGGCCGTCTTGAACGCCGTGCCCTCGGGCGGGTAACTGGCGTCAAAGTCGTAGTTGTACAACGGGAGATCCTTGATGGAGATCTCGGTGAATTTAAGGTTGTCCGGAGCGAGCTTGATCAACGCCTTGGAAAGAGTGCGGTTGATGGATCCGGTGGACAGGGAACCGACGATATAACCAATGTTGTATTCAGTCATGGGGACAGTTCAACACGCGCATTACGTGGACGTCCAGAGTTCCGGGCTGAAAGGTTTGCCAACTTTCGGCGTTCACGAATCCTCACGTTTGCGTCGTCACGCATTCCTCGAATCGGACGGCGGACAGAACAGCGGAGCGGGAACGTGGATGGAACCGCAAGAATCCCTGCAAGTGCTGCAAGTTCATGCGTTGGCTCTCCGGTATCGCGTTGTGTTCTGCGTCTTGCGGCCACTACCTGCGTTGGATCACCTTGACCTGTGCGGATTGCGCCGGTCCCGGAACATGGCCCTTTCCGCCGACAATGCCCCTCCGGGCATACCGCGATTCAACTATCCGCATTTTCTACATAATAAATGACTCAATTAGTCATGGACACTACATTGTGTGGCGACCATACTGAGGAGAACGAAAAGGCAGTGACGCACGCAATGTTGTGCGCGAAGGAGAAACATGAAAAATTCCCCGGCAGAACATTGGGACCAGGAGGTCGACTTCCTGGTGATCGGCACCGGTGCGGCAGGTCTTTCGGCGACGTTGACCGCGGCCGCGCTGGGCTCCGAAGTCCTTGCCCTCGAAAAGACCGAATTCCTCGGTGGCACCACTGCGTATTCGGCCGGCACCTGCTGGGTACCCAACAACCGCTTCCAGCACGAAGACGGAATCCGGGACGACTACGAGCGGGCCGTGCGCTACCTGGACGCCGTGGTGGGGGACAAGGCTCCACGTGAAGGCTGGCTCTCATACCTGGATGCCGCCCCGAAGATGCTGGACGCAATGCATGACCTCGGAATCACCTTCCGGCGCTCGCCGGCCGTGGTCGACTACCACTCCGAGATGCCGGAGACCGGCAAGACCGGACGGGCCCTGGAGCCCGAGCCCTTCGACGGGCGCCTACTGGGGAAATCCGACTTTCGTCGCGTCCGTCCTCCCGTTCCCGAGTTCGCGCTCATGGGCGGCACCCTGATGCTGCGCCGACCGGATGTTGCAGCCCTGCTCAAGCTGTACAACGGTTCGCTGGCCGAACGCGGCAAGGCCGTGGCGCTGGCCGCGAAGCTCGGACTGCAGTGGGCCCTCGACCGGCTCACGCGCCCGCGCGGCACCCGCTTGGTGATGGGCAACGGGTTGGTGGCCCGGATGTTCCACGAATCGCTCAAGCGCGGGGCGCAATTCCTCTTTGGTGCGCACACCACCGAATTGCTCAAGGGCGGGGACCGGGTCATCGGGGCGGTGGTCATGCACAACGGCAAGTCCCTGCGCATCCATGCCCGACAGGGCGTGGTGCTCGCCGCCGGCGGCTTCGCCCAGAGTCCCGAGATGCGCGAGAAGCTGCTGCCGTCCCCTACCCCGCTCTATTCGCGGGCAGGCGAAGGCGCCACCGGCGACACCCTGTCCCTGGCCCAGATCGCCGGCGCCGCCCTGGGCCGGGACAACGGGGAAAACGCCCTCTGGTTCCCCAGCTCCATCGGCCGGCGCGCGGACGGCTCCCAAGTCGTATTCCCGCACATCTGGGACCGCGCGCGCCCCGGCGTGATCGCCGTGGACTCGAACGGCTCGCGCTTCGTGGACGAGTCCTGCTCCTACCACCGCTTTGTGCGGGCCATGTTCGCCTCGGCGGATGCCGCCGCGGTGCCGGCCTGGTTGATCGTGGACTCGCGCACGTTGGCCAAGTACGGGCTGGGCATGATCACCATGCCCCACCTGCCGAGGGCTGCGCTGCGGCGCTACGTCAAGGACGGTTACCTCTACGAGTCCGATACCCTGGCCGGCCTGGCGGAGCAGATCGGCGTGGATGCCGCAGGTCTTGAAGCGACGGTGCAGCGCTACAACGGCTTTGCCGTCACCGGCGTGGATGAGGACTTCCACAAGGGAGAGTTGCTCTTCGGGCAGGTCGCAGGGGACCCGGAACACGGACCCAACCCGAACGTCGGGCCGCTGGCCAAAGCGCCGTTCTACGCCATGGCCGTGGTGCCCACGCCGCTGGCCACCGCCTACGGTGTGCTCACCGACGGAAACGGGCAGGCGCTGGATGCACAGGACCGGCCGGTGGCAGGACTGTATGCCGCGGGAAACGATGCCGCCTCCGTCATGGGATCGGAATACCCGGGTGCCGGCGTCCAAGTTGCCTCCGGGATGACCTTTGGCTGGGCAGCTGCTCGCCACGCCGCCGCAGCGGGCCGGGCGGCCGGTAGTCTTGAGGAGTTTGAGACCATCTAGGCAATGAACGGGGTCAATGTGGAAATCCGCTGGCTGGAGGCCTTCGTTGCGGTGGCCGAGGAATTGCACTTCGGCAATGCCGCGGCCCGGCTGCGCATGGCCCAGTCCCCGCTGAGCCAGACCATTCGCAAGCTGGAGCGCTCGCTGGGTGCCGAGCTGTTCCATCGCAGCACCCGCTCGGTGGAACTGACGGCCGCCGGGCACGCCCTGCTTCCACACGCCCGCGAGGTGCTGGAGCAGTTGAACATCGCCTCCAAGGCCGTGAAGCTGCCCCAGGGTCGGGTCTACGGCAGCCTCACCCTGGGGTTCACCGGCGTGCTGAACCACCTTTCCCTGCCGCCACTGGCCAGGGCGGTGCAGCAAACCTATCCCGACATCCAATTGGCTCTGGTTGGGCGCATCATGACCCAGGACGCCGTGCACCAACTGGAGTCCGGGTCCCTCGATTTGGCCTTCGTCGGCCTGCCCGTGGACTCCTCGCGGATCAACGCGCGGCTGCTGGCCCAGGAGGCGCTCGGCGCGGTGCTGCCCACCGGGCACCGGCTGGCCGGCAAGGCGTCCATCGACCTGTCGGACCTTGCCGACGAATCGTTCCTCCTGCCGCCCATGAGCGCCGGGTCGGTGCTCTACGAGGACACCATGCGGGCGTGCACGGAGGCCGGCTTCTATCCCAAGGTGGCCCAGGAGATCACCGACCCCTACATGGTCATGATGCTGGTCGCCGCGGGCATCGGGGTCGCGGTGCTGACCGAGGGGATTTCCGCCATGCTGCCCCCGGGAGCCGTCTACGTCCCGCTGGGCGGCAAGCCTCACTACATGAACCACGGCCTGGCCTGGTCGATCCGCCCCGGCTCCAAGGCCCGGGATGCGGTGCTGGAACTCAGTGAGAAGATCCTGCCGACCCCGAAAATAATAATGTAGAAATGGCACATGGTTTATGTGTAATTAGGTCGTGGACTTAATAAGTGCGCGAGGTCACACTGGATGAAGTTCCTCCACCGGGGGAGAAAGGACCATCCAATGAAAACCTCCACAATCACCACTGCGCCCGTTCGGGCCAAGGCCACGCCGCAGGCACGCCGCGCCGCGATCTCCGGCTTCCTGGGCAGCACCCTTGAGTACTACGACTTCTTCATCTACGGATCGGCCGCCGCACTGGTCTTCTCGCACGTCTTCTTCCCCGGCGGCGGTGCCAACAGCGTCATGCTGTCCATCTCCACCCTGGGCGTCGCCTACATCGCCCGACCTCTCGGCGCGGTGATCTGGGGGCACCTGGGCGACAAGTTCGGCCGGCGCAAAACCCTCATGGCGGTCCTGATGCTGATGGGCATCTCGACCTTCCTGATCGGCTGCCTGCCGACCTATGACCAGGCCGGGATCTTCTCTCCTCTCCTGCTGGTTGTTCTGCGACTGATGCAGGGCCTCTCTGCCGGGGGCGAGTCCCCGGGCGCCGCCTCCTTGTCCATGGAGCACGCACCGGATCACCGCCGCTCCTTCTTCGCCAGCTTCACCATGAGCGGGATCATGTTCGGCATCGTGTTGGCCACCCTGGTCTTCATTCCCGTGGCCTCGCTTCCGGATGAGCAGTTGCTGACCTGGGGCTGGCGAGTACCGTTCTGGATCAGCATCGGACTGACCTTCTTCGCGTTCTGGATCCGCCGCCACCTGGAGGAACCGGAGGTCTTCGCCGACGCCAAGGAGGCCGACGAGGTCGCCAAGGTACCTCTCGTGGAGCTCTTCAGGCACCACTGGGGCGCAGTCATCCGCGTGATGTTCTCCTCCACCTTCGCCATGATCAACACCATCGTGAACGTCTTCGCCCTGGCCTACGCGGTGGAACACAACGGCATCGAACGCACCACGATGCTGGCAGCGATCGCCGCGGCCAACTTCACCGCCGTGCTCACCCAGCCGCTCTACGGCCTGCTGGCCGACAAGATCGGGCGCAAGCCGGTCTTCATCGGAGGCGCCCTGGGCGCCGGGGCCATGGTGTTCGTGTTCTTCAACGCCATCGGCACTGGCAACGTCGCGCTGATCTTCATTTCCTCGATCATCCTCATCGGTGGGTTCTATGCCGCACCCAATGGTTCCTACATGGCATCCTTCCCGGAACAGTTCCCTGCAACGGTGCGCTACTCCGGCATGGCCATCGGACTGATGCTCGGCCTGCTGGTCTCCGGCTTCACCCCGGCCATCGGCACCATGATGACAGCGGGCGACCTCGCCAACTGGATGCCGGTTGCCTTCATGTGCCTGGGCTTCACCGTGGTCTCGGCCATCGCCTTCGCCACCGGCCCGGAAACCTACAAGATCCCCACCGCACAGCTGGGCCTGGGCCGTGCCGAGCGCGAAGCGCTGAACAGCAAGTGAGTAGCGATCCCCGCCCCCTTCGTATCGGGTTGATCGGCAACGAGCTGGGCACCTCGCTCTCGCCGGCTATCCACGAGGCCGAGGCCGCGGCCCTGGGATTGGCCGGCTATCGCTACGAACCCATCGACCTGGCAGGTGTTGTCGATCCGGACCTGGGCGAGGTGCTGGCGCGGGCACTGGCGCAAGGGTTCACCGGCTTCAACGTCACCCACCCGCACAAGCAGGCGATCATGCCCTTCCTGGATTCCATCGCACCTTCAGCCGCGGCGCTCGGCGCGGTCAACACCGTCGTGCTTCGGGGCGGCAAACTGGTGGGGCACAACACCGATCGCAGCGGATTTCTGGCCGGACTGCGCCGGACGCTGCCCGAGGGCACAGGTCACCGGTCAGCGCTGCTCTTCGGGGCCGGCGGCGCCGGATCGGCCGTTGCCGCCGCACTGCTGGACTTCGGGGTGCGGGAGTTGCGGGTCATCGACACCGACCCGGGCCGGCTGGAGGCGTTGCGTGAGTCGTTGCAGCGGACACTTCCAGCCGGCGGCGCACGAATCGAAACCGGGGGCCCGGAGCGCGCCGAAGACTGGGTCGGGGCCGCCGACGGGGTCATCAACGCGACCCCGATCGGGATGGAACACCTTCCCGGAGCCCCGTTCGACACCGCCTGGCTGCGGCCCGCCCACTGGGTGGCGGACGTGGTCTACCGCCCGGTGATGACCCAGCTGCTCACCGCTGCAGCCGCACGGCAATGCCCGGTGGTCAACGGCACCACCATGCTCGTCGAGCAGGCCGCCGACACCTTTGTGTTGGTGACCGGGGTGCAGCCGGAGCGCGAGCGGATGCGGGCGCACCTGGCCGGGTTGCTGTCGCCGGTCTCCCGGTAACACCGCCCGCACAGGAAGCCCCTGGGGCCCGGAAGCCGGTATCCGGCTTTCGGACCTTCGGGTGCGTGGCGCCCGGTTGCCGGCTGTGGGCGCCGGTGGAGTGGAAACGGTTGATCATTGGCTAGGCTCGAATCTGTGGGGACCACAAGGCGTGGGGAAGGAAGGGAAAGGCAATGGCGAACTCCGGCTCCGGCGAATCGGTGGTTGACCGGATCGTTAAGCTGCTCAGCGCCTTCGAGAGATCAACCCCGGTGCTGACCATGAGCGAGCTCGCCCGCGCCACCGACCTGCCCACCAGCACCACCCACCGGCTGGCCACCGAATTGCTGGACGCCGGGTTCCTGGACCGCGATGCCGAGGGCCGCTTCGGCATCGGGGTGAAGATGTGGGAACTGGCCGCCCGATCCAACCCGGTGGAGGAGTTCCGCCGGCGCGGACTGCCGGTGCTCGAGGGCATCCACGAGGCGGTGCGCCAGCACGTCTCGCTGGCCATTCCCAGCTTCGAGGACTTCACCGTCCTCTACCTTGAACGCCTGGACAAGCTCGGCGCAGCGGTCAACCTCGCCGAGGTGGCCGGGCGGCTGGACATGCATTCGACCTCCGCGGGCCTGTGCATGGTGGCGCATGCACCGCACCGCATCCAGGCCGAGCTGCTCGCCCGCCCGTTGGCGAAGTCGACGCCGCGCACCGAGACCAATCCCGGGCGGATCCGAGCCCACCTCGCCCAGATCCGCGATCGCGGCTTTGCCCGGCTGGCCGGGGACCTGGTCAAGGAGAATGCCGCCTATGCGGTGCCGGTCTTTGGCCGGGGCAACGAGGTGATCGGTGCGATCACCGTGGTCACCCCGCTCGCCGACGAAGACCCGCAACTGGTCATTACGGTGCTGGTTTCCGCCGGCCGTTCGCTCTCTCGCTCCATGGGAGCCGAGCGGCGCCCCTACGGATCACGCACCTGGCTGTCCCAAGGCAAATAGCAGCAAAAATAAGCCACTCGGGTATTCTTGCGGCCATCGAAATCCTGACACGTTCCCATTGGGCGGGAAAGTGGAACTTTGCGGTTCGAAGGCTTCCTAGAGTGGTATTCCTGAGCGTGAGACGGGCATCACAAGCACCCGTTCTCTGCGACGCAGCCACGCGAGATCACACTCGCCCCCGTCATCGCCACGCCTGACTTCCTGCTCGAATCCAGAATCCCCCATGCACCCCAGGAGAGCCCATGTCTCACCATGCGATCGACCCCACCCCGGAAGCTTCGGGCGCAGCCGCCGAGGCCGCGCCGCAGCCGGCGGTGCGCAGCCCGCGCAAGGCGGCCCTGGCCTCCTTCCTGGGCTCGACCCTCGAGTACTATGACTTCTTCATCTACGGCACCGCCGCCGCCTTGGTCTTCAACAAGTTGTTCTTTCCGGACGCGGATCCGGCCGTCGCACTGCTGGGGTCGATGGCGACCTTCGGCGTCGGATACCTGGCCCGGCCGCTGGGCGGCATCGTGATGAGCCATGTGGGGGACCGCGTGGGGCGCAAGAAGGCCCTGATGATCACGCTGGTGATCATGGGCGTCGCCTCCCTGGGCATCGGCCTGCTGCCTACCTACGAACAGCTGGGCTGGTGGGCCACCGCACTGCTGATCATCGGCCGGCTTGCCCAGGGATTCTCTGCCGGAGCCGAGGCGGCCGGGGCCTCCACCCTGACGGTGGAGCACTCCCCGGAGGGCAAGCGCGGCTTCTTCACCTCGTTCGTGATGACCGGCTACGCCTCGGGCATGGTGCTCTCCACCTTGGTGTTCATTCCCATCGCTGCGCTTCCCGAAGGTCAGCTGATGAGCTGGGGGTGGCGCATTCCGTTCCTGCTCTCGGTCGTCGTGTTGGCCGTGGCCTACTGGGTGCGCACACACCTTGATGAAACCCCGGTCTTCGAGGAAGAGGTCAAGGTGGAGGGCGTCGGCGTCCGGCAGAGCGCCCCGGGCGTGGTCGTGCTGCGCACCCAGTGGCGCGACGTGCTACGCATCGTGTTCATTACGGTGTATTCGGTGATGCAGACCATCTTTACGGTCTACGCCTTGGCCTATGCCACTGGCCCGCAGGTGGGTATCGATCGCACCACCATGTTGCTCGTCAACGCATTGACCATCGGGCTGTCGATCTTCACCATCCCGCTGGCCGGCCACCTCTCTGACCGCTTCGGCCGCAAGCCGGTGCTCCTGATCGGCATGCTGGGCTGCTCGGTGACCATCTTCGGATACTTCTGGGCCATCAGCGAACAGAACATTCCGCTCATCTTCGTCTTCGGTTTCCTGAATATGTCGGTGTTCTACTCGGCCTGGAACGGCGTGTGGACGGTGTTCTTCCCGGAGATGTTTGCCGCGCCGGTGCGCTACTCGGGCATGGCCATCGGCAACCAGTTCGGCTTGGTCCTCACCGGATTCGCCCCGGCCGTGGCCACCTTGCTGGCCGGACCGGGTGCCTTCGGCTGGTTGCCGGTGGCGATCTTTGCGGTCAGCTGCGCGCTGATTTCCGCCTTCTTCGTGATGACCGCCCGGGAAACCGCGTTCACCCCGATGGAGGATCTTGGCAGCAAGGGCTGGAAGCGCAAGAACTAGGCAATTCGTGCCCTCCCTGCGGACGGGTCCGTCTTCTCGGGAAATCGAATAAACCCTTGTCATGTCCGATATTTAGAACTTGCTTCCCATTCAACGGGCAATGCTGACACGTGGTGTGCACCGCTTCCTAGAGTTGGTGGGGAGCACCGGCGAGGGAACCGCCCCGGCACCGAAAAAGAAAGGCCAAGAACCATGACTGAATCCACCCAAGCACCTGCCGCGCGGTTGCGCGTGGGCATCGTTGGGTGCGGCAACATCAGCCGCAACCACATCGATGCCTTCAACGCCATCGAGGGAACCGACGTGGTGGGCGTCTGCGACGTCGACATCAGCCGTGCCCGGGCAACGGCCGGGACCTGGAACATTGCCGCCGCGGTGGATTCGGTGGCGGCACTGCTGGCACTGGACCTGGACGTCGTCTCGGTGTGCACCCCGCACCCCACCCACGAGGCGGTGGTGCTCGAAGCCGCGGAGGCCGGCGTCCACGTGTTGTGCGAAAAGCCGATCGCCATCGACGTCGCCTCCGCCGAGCGCATGGCCGATGCCTGCCAAACCGCAGGGGTCAAGCTCGGGGTGCTCTTCCAGCGCCGCTTCTGGCCCGCGGCACGGGCACTGCGCGAGGCCATCGACGACGGCACCCTGGGCACCCCGGTCATGGGCCAGGTCTCGGTGCTGCTGCACCGCGAACCCGACTACTACTCGGCCGACGCCTGGCGCGGCACCTGGGACAACGACGGCGGCGGGGTTCTGATGACCCAGGCCATCCACTACATCGACCTGCTGCAGTGGTACATGGGTGAGATCGCCGAGGTCTACGGCGCGATCAACACCTTCAAGCACGGGGAACACATCGAGGTCGAGGACTCGGCGAGCGCGGTGCTGAAGTTCACCAGCGGCGCGATCGCCACGCTTAACGCCTCCACCGCGGCCAACCCGGCACTCGGGGTGCAGATCCGCATCACCGGATCCACCGGCGCCACCGCGGAACTGAGCGAATTCCCCGAGGGAAGCGACGGACGCATCACCATCATGGCCGCAGGCGAGACCATCACCTCCACCCCGGCACACCCGGCCGGGGCGATCGCCAACGTGGAACTGTCCACCATCAACGCCGCCTTGATCCCGCACCACCGCGAACAGATCCGCGAGTTCGTGCACGCCGTGACGCACGGCCACGACCCGGCGGTCACCGGCCAGGACGCCACCAACGCGCTGCGCATCCTGCTGGCCATCTACAAGTCCTCGCGCACCGGGGAACCCGTTCGCTTCGCCCCGTTCCCGACCCTCGTGCCCAGCGCCCCCGATGCGGTCATCGCCCGGCTGGACGCCACGGCCCCGGTCTCCTGAGACAGCCGGATTCTTTCCCTATATATCCCTTCCCACGATTTGAGCGAGCAGATGACCAACAATTCCCCGCAGCTGGGCCTGGCCCAACTCTCCCTGGTGTCCACCGCGCCTCCGCAGCTGGTGCGCATCGCCGCAATGGCAGGCTTCGACTTCATCGGTGCCCGGGTCCGCCAGGTCACCGCCGCGGAGCGTGCCTATGACCTGCAGCCGGGCTCGGCCATGCTCGCCGACACGCTGCGTGCGGTTGCCGAGACAGGGGTGGGGATCAAGGACATCGAGTTCCTGCTGCTGGACGGCAGTGACCAGCGCGAAGCCTGGCTGCGCATGATGGAGGCCGGTGCGGCGCTGGGCGCTTCCACCCTCACGGTCGCGGCCTCGCTCACCGACCACGGCCTGCTGGCCGACATCCTCGGGCGGATGGCCAGCGACGGCCGGGACCACGGCATCGTCCCGACGCTGGAAGTCATCTCCTACCAAAGCGTCGACTCACTGCCGCTGGCCGCGCAACTGGCCACCGAGGCCGGGGCCAAGATCGTGGCCGACACCCTGCACCTGAGCCGGGTGGGAACCACGGACGGGCAGCTGCGCGAACACGCCGCACTGATCCCGATGCTCCAGCTCTGCGACGGCCCGGCGACGGCCCCGGCGGACCGCGACGCCCTGGTGCTCGAGTCCCGCTCCGAGCGCGCGGTGCCCGGGGAGGGCGAGTTCCGGCTGGCCGAAATGGTGGCCGCCCTGCCCGAAGGCACGCCCCTGAGCGTGGAAACCCCCTCGGATTCGACGCTCGCCCGCATCGGCGAACAGGCCTGGGCCAACCGGCTCAAGGCGGGCGCCGATGCCGTCATCGCCAAGGCGAACGCGTTGCGTGCCGCCGCACTCATCGAGCCGGCCAAGTGAAGGGCCAGGAGGCCACCATGAACCACACCGCCATGAACCACACCGCCAACCAACCGGCCCTCGAACTCTCCCAGGGCGTTTCGATCCCGATGATCGGCCTTGGCACCTGGCCGCTGCTGGGCGAGGAGGCCACCGATTCCGTCACCCGCGGCATCGCCAACGGCTACCGCCACATCGACACAGCGCACAGCTATGGCAATGAGGAGGCCATCGGTGAGGGCATCGTGCGCAGCGGCATCGACCGCTCCGACCTTTGGGTCACCAGCAAGCTGTCGCTTCCCGGACACTCCCGCGCCGGCGCCGCCGAGGTCTACGCCCAGGCACTGGAACGCATGGGCCTGGACTACCTGGACCTGTTCCTCATCCACTGGCCCAACCCCGGCCACGACGGCTACGTCGAATCCTGCCAAGGGCTGCAGGACCTGGTTGACGCCGGGCGGCTGCGGGCCTGGGGCGTGTCCAACTTCAAGCCCGCCCACCTGGACCGGGTGCATGCCGCCGGGCTGCGCCCGGCGCTGAACCAGGTGCAGGTGGATCCGGCGCACCTGCAGTCCGCCCAACTCCGGCACCACGCCGCACGCTCCATCCCCACAGCGGCCTACAGCCCGCTGGGACGCGCCGGGGACTTCCTCAAGGACCCCGCCATCACCGGACCGGCCGCCACATATTCCAAGACCCCTGCCCAGATCGTGTTGCGCTGGCACCTGGACTCCGGACGCGTGGCGGTGCCCAAGTCCGCCAGCGATGCGCGCCAGCGCGAAAACCTCGACGTCTTCGACTTCACCCTGGCGCCGGCGGAATTGGCCGCGATCGACGCACTGGACACCGGGGCAGGCCCGCGCCTGGACTCCGATGAATACGGCCACTGAGCACTTCAACAGATCTTGAATGAACGGAATGAATCCCATGAGCAATAGTTCCCCGATGGATGCCGAAGTCGATGTCGTCGTGGTTGGCTCGGGCGCCGGCGGACTCTCCGCCGCCGTCACCGGTGCCTACCACGGCCTGAAGGTCGTGGTCGTGGAAAAGGCAGATGTCTGCGGCGGTGCCACCAGCTTCTCCGGCGGCTGGGCCTGGACGCCGGGCAACCCGCTGGCGAAGGCCGAGGGGGTCAACGAGGACCGCGAGGAATTCCGCACCTACCTGCGCCACCGGCTCGGGGAAGACTACAACGAAGCGCGCATCGAGGCCTTCCTGGAAGCGGTGCCGCACATGGTCGGCTTCTTCCACCACAAGACCTCCCTGCAATTCACCCCCGGCGCCAAGATCAACGACATCTACGGCAAGACCCCCGGGGCCGGCACCGGACACCGCTCGGTGGGCCCGGCCCCGTACCACGCCCGCAACGTGAAACCGGAGCTGCGGGCCAAGATGCGCCACCAGCTCTACGCCACCAGCTTCCTGGGCATGGGCATCATGGCCGGCCCGGACCTGGCCAAGTTCCTCTCGGCCTCCCGCGGCAGCATCCCCGGCATCCTCCACGCCGCCAAGCGCGTGGGCGCGCACCTGTTCTCCCTGGCGGTGCACCGGCGGAACATGCAACTGGTCAATGGCACCGCACTGACCGCCCGCCTCATGAAGTCCGCCGACGACCTGGGCGTGGACATCCGTGTCTCCACGACGGCCGAAAAACTCATGACAAATGAATCCGGGGACGTCACCGGGGTGCGGCTTTCCGGGCCCTCGGGCAGCTACACCCTCACGGCCCGCCGCGGCGTGGTGCTGGCCACCGGCGGCTTCCCGCAGAACACTGCCCGCCGCGCCGCGCTCTTCCCCCAGACCCCCACCGGCACCGAGCACTGGTCCCTGGCTCCGGCCGAGGCCAACGGCTCCGGACTGGACATGGCACTGGAGGTCGGCGCCAGGTTCAACACCGACGTGGCCTCGCCCGCCGCCTGGTGCCCGGTGTCGCTGATCCGCTACCCCAACGGAACCCAGGGCGTCTTCCCGCACATCATGGACCGCGCCAAGCCCGGAAGCATCGGCGTGCTGGCCAACGGCAAGCGCTTCGTCAACGAGGCCAACGGCTACTACGACTACGTGGACGCGATGATCAAGGCCACCGAGGCAGGCCAGACCGTGCAGTCCTGGCAGATCGCCGACTCGCGCTTCGTGCGCCGCTTCCCGCTGGGCATGGCCAAGCCGCTGCCCGTGCCGCTGACCCCCTACCTGCGTAGCGGCTACCTCGTGAAGGGCAACACCATCGAGGAACTGGCCACCAAATGCGGCATCGACCCGCAGCAGCTCTCCCGGACCGTGGCCGACTTCAACCGGAACGCGGCCAAGGGCATCGACCCGGACTTCGAACGCGGACAAACCCCCTTCAACCGCTACGGCGGGGATGCCCAAACCACCCCCAACCCGTCGCTGGGCCCCCTCGAAAAGGGGCCGTTCTACGCCGTCAGGGTCGTGCCCGGCAGCTTCGGCACCTTCGCGGGCATCGACGTGGACGCCAGCGCCCGCGTGCTCAACGAGTCCGGGGCCGTCATCGGCGGCCTGTACGCGGCGGGCAACGACCAGGCCAGCGTCATGGGCGGGCACTACCCGGCCGGCGGCATCAACCTCGGCCCGGCACTGACCTTCGGCTATGTCGCCGGGCGCGAGATGGCCGGTGCCACCGCTTACGAGGACGACGGCACCGAAGCCCCGTCCGCCAAGACCAGCAGCAGATAAATCCTTCCCACCCCATTCATCCCCACCCCATTCATCCCCACCCAGGAGCGCACCATCATGAACACCTACGCCATCAGCTACACCTACTCCGCGCAGACCGCCGCCGACCGCGATACGGTCCGTCCCACCCACGTCGAGTTCCTGAAGGAACGCTTCAACGAGGGCCGGCTGCTGATCAGCGGTCCCGTCGACTCCGGGGCCGGGGCCCTGCTGGTCATCAGCGCGACCGACGAGGCGGACGCGCTGGCCCTGATGGATGAGGACCCCTTTGCCAAGGCCGGGCTGATTACCGAACGCGGCATCCGCCGCTGGGACGTCTTCTTCGGCAAGGACAAGCTCTAGGCCCCCGCCGGGGACCCGGACAGGACAAGGACGAAACCATGCTGAGAGCCCATACCGTGAGCCGCCGGAGCATCGAATTCCGCGAGGAAGATGTCCCGCACCTCACCCCCGGACATGCCCTGGTGCGCGTGCACCACGTGGCGCTGTGCGGCACCGACCTGCATATCTGGGACGACGACTACCCGAGCGAGTTGCCGCTGGTCCAGGGCCACGAATTCGTGGGCCGGATCGAGGCCATCGACTTCGGCACCGGGGACGGTACTGCCGGACCGGAAATCGGAACCGCGGTGGCGGTCAGCCCCATGGTCTACTGCAACGAGTGCGGGCCCTGCAAGGCCGGGCGCTTCAACGTCTGCGAGTCGATCTCCTGCCTGGGCTGCTACGAGGACGGTGCGCTGGCCGAGGTGGTGCGCGTGCCGGTCGACAAGCTCCATGTGCTGCCCGAGTCCATGCCGCCGAGGCTCGCCACGCTGGGCGAGCCCGGTTCGATCGCCATGCAGGCGGTCAACCGCGGCACCCCCGAGGCCGGGGAAACCGCCCTGGTGCTCGGCTGCGGACCCATCGGCCTGCTGGCCATCTTGTTCCTGAGCGAACGCGGCGTGAAGGTCATCGCCTCGGACCTCTCGGCCTCGCGGCTGGAGCTGGCGCGCGCCTTCGGGGCCGTGGCCACCCTGCAGGCAGGCTCCGGGCCGTTCCCCAGTCAGGAACAGCAGCAACAAATCGATGCCCTGTGCCCGCTCTCGGGCCCCACGCTGGTCATCGAGGCCACGGGCGTTCCCGCCTCGTTCGAGAACGCGGTCCGCCTGGCGGCCCCCACCGCGCGCATCGTGCAGGTGGGCATCTCCACGCATACCGCCGCCCTGTCCATGCGGGATGTGCCCTTCAAGGAACTCGACATCCGCGGCAGCCGCAACAGCCTGAACCTGATCCCGGCCGCCCTCGAGGTGCTCAACCGGCACCAGGACCTCGCCTACCAGTTGATCACCCACGGCTTCGAGCTGGAACAGCTCGACGAGGCGTTCAGGACCATGCTGGATCCGGCACAGGACGTCGGAAAAATCGTGATTGACATGCCCGCCGGCAATCCGGCCTAACGCACCGCCCAACCAGGAAAGCAGAAAACCATGATGTCCCCGAACACCTCCCTCGCCACGGCGCCCAAGGACCTTTTGGACCGCTACGACGTGGTGGTCATCGGCTCCGGGGCAGCCGGCCTGACGGCCGCGGTGCGGGCGGCCCACGACGGCGCCTGCGTGCTGGTGCTGGAAAAGGCCGGCCTGCTCGGCGGCACCAGCGCCGCGGGAGGCGGGGTCATCTGGGCGCCCAACAACCACCTCGCCGCCGAGGCGGGCTTTGCCGACTCGGCGCCCTTGGGCACCGCCTACGTGCGGGCCGCGGCCGGGCACGCCATGGAGGAAGCAGACATCGGATGGTTCGTCGCCACCGCGGCCGAGGCCGTCGAATTCCTTGACACCCACACCCGGGTGCAATTGGTGCCGTTGGCCCGTCCCGATTACCACATGGAATGGGACGGAGCGGCGGCCGGCGGACGCAGCCTGGACAACCTGCCCTGGGCGGATACCGACCACCCGGGACTCTCCGGGCTCCTGCGCCCGCCAAGCTATTTCCCGCTGCTGAGCATGATCGAACGCGACACCCTCAACGGGCGGGCCCCGGATGCCGAATTGCTGCGCCAGCGGGCGGAAAACGGGGTGCGCACCATGGGTGGCGCCCTGGTCGGGTCCCTGGCCGCCAGTGCCCTGGACCTGGGCGTCACGCTGGTGCCCAACGCCCCGGTGACGGAGATGGTGCGCGGGTCCGCGGGCTGGAACCTGGTGGTGGACGGCCGCGTGGAGGTGGGTGCCGATGCGGTGGTCATCGCCTCGGGAGGGTTCGAATTCAATGCCCGCCTGCGCGAAGCCTTCCTTCCCTTGCCCGTGACGCCCATCGGGGCGCCGTCCAACGAGGGCGACGGCCTGGAATTGGCGTTGGCCGCCGGGGCCACCGTGCGGGACATGACGGCGGTATGGGGCGTACCGGTGATCACCCCGCCGACCGCGCATTACGGGGGCAAGCCCTCCGGGCGCATGGCCAACGTGGAAATGACGCTGCCGGGTTCCATCACGGTCAATGCCTCCGGCCGTCGCTTCGTCAACGAGGCACTGAACTACCACGATGTCTCGCGCGTCTTCGCGAATATCGACCCGGTGACAAGCAAGCAGCAAAACAACCCGGCCTGGCTCGTGTTCGACACGACCTACCTGGAAAAGTATCCCGTCGCCGGATCCACCCCCGGGGTACGGGCCGACTGGATGGAGTCCGCCGCGACCCTGGAGGAGCTGGCCCGCAACACCGGGATCGACGCCGAGGCGTTGGCGCAGACGGTGCGCAGGTTCAACCTTGACGCCGCGGAAGGCATCGACAGCGAATTCGGGCGCGGGTCCAGCGAACAGGACCGCCACCTGGGCGATGGCTCCAACCTGCCGAACCCCTGCCTGGCTCCGTTGCTGCGCGCCCCGTTCTACGCCGTGGCGCTGCACGCGGGCATGCTCGGGACCTCCGGCGGACTTGCCACCAACCAGGACGGGCAGGTCATGGATCGGCATGGCGAGCCGATTGACGGGCTCTACGCCGCGGGGAACGTTGCCGCGAGCGTGTTCCGCAACAACTATCCGGGCGGAGGGGCCACGCTCGGCTCCGCCGTCACCCGGGCCTATGCGGCGGGACGGCATCTTTCGGCCAAACGCCTGGGTTCGGCCACGTAACGACATACCCGCGCCCGCGAACTTGCCCACTGTGTGCCCACTGCTCGTCCGCCACCGGAATCTTCCGGTGCCCTCCGAATGTGAAGGAATCCCCATGAACGAATACGTTGGTGTGCCCCTGGCCGATTCCGGTCCCTGGCCTGGCCGTTTCACCGACCGCGTCATCCTGGTCTCCGGGGCTTCGGGCGGACTGGGCTCCGCGGCGGTTCAGCGGCTGCGCGCGGAGGGTGCCACCGTGGTGGCCACCGACGTCTCGGTCCCCGCCCTGCCAGATGGGGACATCGGGCTTTCGCTGTCCCTGGATGTCACCGACCCCGTGGCCTGGACCCGGGTGGTGGAACAAACCCTCGAGGCCTTCGGGCGGCTCGACGGCGCGTTGTTCTGCCATGGCGTCCAGGGTCCGGAGTCCCCAGTGGGAGAGGTGCCGCTTGACGGCTGGGCACGCACCCTGGATATCAACCTGACCGGTTGCTTCCATGGCCTGCAGGCCTTGGTGCCGGTGATGCGTTCGGCGGGGTACGGGCGCATCGCGATGCTTTCCTCGATCGCCGGCCGGGACGGCAACGAGAACATGGCGGCATACTCCGTGTCGAAGGCGGGACTGATTGCCCTGGGCAAGTCGACGGCCAAGGAAACGGCACGCTTCGGGATCTCGATCAACTGTGTGGCTCCTTCCATGTTCCAGACACCGCTCCTGAAGGACCTGAGTCCCGAGCGCAATGAGGCCTTGCTCGCGCGGGTGCCCATGGGTCGCATCGGGTATCCGGCGGAATTTGCCGCGTTGGCCACGTGGCTGCTTTCGACCGAAGCCAGTTACATGACGGGGCAGACGCTGGACCTCAGCGGCGGACGCAACAGTGCCTAGCGTGCACCCGCCGACCGGGGTGCCGGGGAGCGGGTCTCAGAGACCGTGTTCCAGGAGGTCCAGGAGGTCCAGGAGGTCCAGGAGTTGGGCGCGCATGCGCCCGGCGTCCGGTTCGAGCCCGGTGATCAGCGCGAATGCGTCAACGGCCTGGCCCACAGCCATGTGCCCGCCATCCAGCGTGCGGCATCCGGCGGCACGGGCGGCGATGAGCAGGGAGACATCGATCGGCGTTCCCGGGTTCTAGTGCACGCCCACCGGGGTGGCGTTGACCAATCCGTTGGAGGCGGCCAACTCGGCCGGCACCTCATCCGGGGTCCCGCGGAGACGGTCGAACCGGGGACGGTTACCGACAGCGCCGCGACCCGTTCGGCAACGCGGGCCGGGTCCAGGTCCACGAGCAACAGGAGCGTGTGAAAGACGTCGGTCAGCGTCAGCAGAATCAGTCCTGCCCCGGTGACTGTTCCCACGATGTCAGCGAAGTCCATGTCTCAGCATACGGTCGGGGGGACGTCGGGGCCCGTCCGGCTCTCCTCAGTCTTGCCCGTGGTGTCCCGCCTCAAGCCGAAAGATCGCGTTTACCGATCAGGAAGGCGGCTAGGCCGGCTCCCAGCAAGGCGACGGCACCCATCATCCAGGCCCCCGCGGGGTCGAAGGGCTCCAACGGCATCGCGGCGGAATGCCGGAACGGACTCAAATCCTGCAGCCACACGGGCAACCCCAGCAGCTCGCCGAACTGGCCCAGGACCAGGCCGACCGCCAGCATGCCCCATCCCGCCGGAATGCTGATCCCGGGGACGACGGCGAAGACCAGGACGGTTGCCGAAATGAAGACGGCCGCCGCCGGGACGTGTGACAGGGCGGCCAGCAGCATCAGGCCGGGATCGCCGGACCCCGCCCCCGACAACGAGAGACCGATGGCCGCTGCCGAGCCCGCGACCACGGCCACCGCCACCGCCGACGCGGCGGCAAGGACGGCGTTCGCCCCGAGCCAGCGTGCCCGGGACCGCGCGGTGGAGAGCAGCAGTTCCGCCCGTCCCTCCGTTTCCTCCACCCGAAGCCGCAACACGGTCTGGATGCCGGCCGCCGCGGCGAGAATGCCGACGACGCCGAGCAATGCGGTGGCGAACACGTCAATGATCTCCACCTGGCTTCCGGGTACCAGCCTGCCAATCAATGCGCGCAGCGAGTCATTGCCGGAAACCGCATCGGCGACAACCGGTCCGAAACCGCCGGCGATGCCTCCCAGCGTTGCCGCCCCGACGCACCAACCAACAAGTGTGGGCCGTTGAAGCCGCCAGGCCAAGCCCAGCAAGGAGGCGCCGCCAAGTCCCGCATGTTCCCTGCCCGCACGTTCGGGCAGCAGGCTGGCATCCAGATCCCTGTGGTGCCTGATCAACATCGCGGCCGCTGCCAGCACCAGCGCGATCCCGGCCAGGACCAGGAGCGGGGCAGGTTCCGCGGCGGAAAAGGGCCGGGAACGCTGGCCCCAGCCGATCGGCGAGAGCAGTGAAATCCAGTGGCCGGTGACCCGCGTGAGGTCTGCGCCGGGGGTTCCCAAGGCATCGCCCACGCCGCGCAGAAGGTACGCCGCGCCGACCAACCCGGCTGCCGCGCCGTTTGCGCTGCGCCCCGAGGGCATGACCTGGGCCACCGTGGACGCGAGCCCCACGTAGAAGAGGCCCACCGCCCCCACGGCGGCCCCGGCAGTCACCGAGCCCACGAGGGGCAGCCCCGCCGCAATGAAACCGCCGGCAACTGCCGCAGCCAGGGCAAGGTTCGCGGCAGTGCCGAGCAGAAGCGTAGACGCCAGCGGTGTGGCCCGCCGGTGCGGGGTCGACCCGATGAGTTCGGCGCGGCCCAGTTCCTCGTCGGCACGCGTATGGCGGATGACCAAAAAGGTGCTCATCAGTCCCGCGAGCACTGCCGTGAAGGCATACCCCTGGAAGAACACCACCGCACCGAGGCTTGTGCCGTCGGGCAGCCCGCGAACAAACAGGAAGGCAGGGTTGGCCGCGGCCACGGCGATGATCGCGGTCCGCTCCGATTCGCCACCGAACTGGCTGGAAACGGCGCTGGCCGTGAAAAATCCCAGCAAGGCGATTCCGAGGATCCAGAGGGGCAGCAGCACCCGCTCCCTCCGCGCCTGGCCGAGCGCCAGGCGGATCAGGCCCGGCATCAGAGCGCCTGCCCGTTCCGGTCGCCGTAGTGCCGAAGGAACAACGACTCCAGCGACGGCGGGGAAACCGCCAGGCCGCTGGGGCCCGACGCGGCAACGAGGGGCAGCACGGATCCAAGGTCTGCGGCGTCGACATCAAACTCCAGGACGTCGCCCCGTCGGTGGATGTTCAGCACGCCGGGCAGCTCCACCATCCGGGCGGCATTGTCGGCGCCTTCAATCCTGAAGTGGGTGAGCTTCAGATGCCTCAAGTCCTCCAGGGTCCCAGTTTCGACCGCCCGGCCGGAGCGGATGATCGTCACCCGGTTGCACAGCTGCTCGACCTCGCTGAGGATGTGGCTGGAGAGCAGGATCGTCGCACCCTCGGAAGCAACCCGCCGGATATGGCGCCGGAAGACGGTATCCATCAGCGGATCCAGGCCGGCACTGGGCTCGTCCAGCAGATAAAGGCGTGCGGGGCACGCAAGCGCCGCGATCAACGAGGCCTTCTGCCGATTGCCCTTGGAATAGGTGCGGGCCTTGCGCCGCGGGTCAAATTCAAAGTCCTCGACCAGTCGGCGGAGCAGTGCCCGGTCCGCGCCGCCGCGCAGGGACGTCAACAAGTCAATGACCTCGCCTCCGGACAGGTTCGGCCACAGACTTACGTCCCCGGGCACATAGGCGATGTCCCGGTGGGTCGTGACCGGCTCCTGCCAGGGGTCCAATCCGAAGACACGGACGGAACCGGATGTCGGTCGAATCAGGCCGAGCAGCACCCTGAGGGTCGTTGACTTGCCCGCGCCGTTCGGCCCCAGGAATCCGTGGATTTCCCCGGCCGAGACGCTGAGGTCCAGGGAATCGAGAGCCCGCTTCCGGCCAAAGTCCTTGGTGAGGGACCTGACCTCAACCACCGCATCGGGTGTTGCACTCATGGTAGACCTGCTGCTTCCGCCCTGTGATCGGCGCGCTAGTGGCTGTTTCCGTCGTCCCGGCTGTGAACCACCAGGACGGGGCACTTGGCGTGGGCGATGCAGGATGCGCTGACCGAGCCGATCAACAGCTTGCCCAGCTTGCCGTGTCCGCGTCTTCCCACGACAAGGAAGTCGGCATTCCCGCTGGCCTTGACGAGTGCGGATTTTGGGTCGCCCTGGATCAGGTTGATCGTGACGTGTGGTGGCACGTCGGGCCCGAACACCGTCCTCACCGCTTGTGTCACGACCTTCTCCGCGCTTTCGCGAAACCCTTCGATGCCCATGAGCACGTAGCCGTCATACATGCGGGGATTCTCCCAGCAGCCGACCGCCTCGATCAGGGCGTTCAGGGAACGTGCGAGGTTCCCGGCCTGGCGCAGGGCTTCGAGGGATGCCTCCGATCCATCGACGCCCACGATGATCTTCTGAGTTCCGGATTCCTGCCCCATGAAAGTCCCCGATGTTCGCTGGTTGGTCCCTTCACCGTACCCGCGGCGCCCGGCCATGCGTAGGGAAGCGGCGCAACGATTGGGCCAACATCCTTGGGTGGGCGCGCCTGCCGGGAGTTAGGCGTCGGTGGCGGCCGCACCGGCGATCTGCTCCAGGACCTGCACCCCGGCGGCGAGGCCGTTCTCGGCGCGGATGGCGGCGCCCACCTCCTGGGCACGGGAGGCGTAGGAGTCGGTGTGGACGAGGTCGCCCAGACGGTCGGCCAGGCCCGTGCGCAGGTTCCTGGCCGGGAGCGGGGCGGGTCCGGCGCCGAGCGCGTGGACGCGCGCGCCCCAGAACGGCTGGTCGCCCAGGAACGGCACGACCAGCGTCGGGCGACCGGCCCGGAGACCGGCGGCGGTCGAGCCCGCACCGCCGTGGTGCACGACCGCCGCGACCCGCTCGAAGAGCCATTCGTGGGGCGCGCCCTCCAGCACCAGGACGTCGTCGGTTCCGGCCCGACCGGGGGCGATGCCGCCCCACCCGGTCGCGACGATCCCGCGCAGGCCGTGAACCCGCAGCGCGGCCAGGATGGCGTCCCGGCGCCCGTCCGCTCCCTTGCCGAAGCCCATGGAGCCGAACCCGACATAGACCGGGGGCTCCCCGGCCGCGAGGAAGTCCGCCAGGTCCGCGGGCGGCTCCCAGACATCCTGGTCGGCGTGTTCCGCGAACCAGTAGCCGGTGACATGGGCCGAAGGCGGATAGTCCGCGGGGACCGGTACAACGTGCCGGCTGTACGGGTACAGGACGTGGACCGGACTGCCGTCCGGATTCCGCAGGGGGTCCGCGAGGCGGCCGACGCGACCCAGGCCGACGCGACCCAGGCCGATCTCGCGCCGGAAGTCATTGACCATGCCGCCGTACATGGCACCGGCCATCCGCCTGAACCCATAGGTTGCGCGGTTTCCCCACGCCCCGAGGGAGGCGCCGCCGAAGAGCGGCATGGCGTGGGCACGCGTCGGGGTGAAGAACGGCAGCGGGAGGGACAGCACGCCGGGCACGCCCAGTGCCTCGGCGATGTGCGCCCCGGCGAGGCACTTGGGGTGGTGCACGACCACGTCCGGGCGCGCCGACTGTGCGGCGGCCCAGCACTCCGCGTTCAGCTCGCGCATCGCGGAGGTCATGATCCCCAGTGTTCGCAACGCATCCAGGGGGCCACTGAGTTCGGGCATGACATCCCGGAGCAGGCGCAGCATCGTGGAACCGGCCCGGTGGTGCGTGATGGTCCCGGGGCCGCCGTGCGGCACCAGGTCGGCGAAGCCCGCGGGGACGGCGAGGGTGACATCGTGGCCCGCGCGGGCGAGCGCACCGGCGAGGGCGGCGTAGGGCTGGATGTCGCCGCGGGTGCCAAACGACATGATCAATACGCGCAAGGCAGGTTCCTCCGGACGGGTACCGCGCTCACCCGGCGGCGCGGCGGCAGGTCCGCCGACCGGGTTTCCGGGCACACCGCCAATGCTACCCCCGCGTCGGCGGCCTCAATCCGGTGGCGGGTCCCGGTCGGATTCGGAGGTGTTCCGGCCTGTCAGGTGCCTCAATCGCGCTATCGGCAGACTTCGGATGGTTTCACCCGGGACGCCATCAGAGCGGAAGCGGTGGCGCCGCCCGCGGATCTGGTCCGCTGCCGACGATGTTGCTCAGCGTCCGGCCTTCCTTGAACGCGTTGATATTCCGGGCGATTTCCGTCGCGCGACGGGCGAATGTCTGCCCGGCATGGCCCGAATGGTGCGGCGTTGCCATGACATGGGGCAGGGCCGCGAAACGCGACACCGATTCGGGTGCGTCGGTTCCGTCGGGAGCCTCCCACCAAACATCAAGGGCCGCGCCTCCAATCTCTCCCTTCACAAGTGCCTCGTAGAGCGCCTCCTCGTCAACGATGTCTCCGCGGGAGACATTGATGAGCAGGGCATCGCTGCGCATCTGCTCGAGCTGGGTGGTTCCCATCAGGCCTCGCGTTTCATCCGTCAGCGGCAGGCAGAGGACGACCACGTCGCAGACCGCCAGCAACTCGGGAAGGGCGCCCATTGGCTTGACCCACTTCAGGTTGGCGTGGGCCTCCTGCGTGGTTGCGGGGTTTCGGCGCACGGCCACTGCCGTCATTCCCAGTCCGGTGCAGAGGCGCACCGCCTCGGTGCCGATCCCGCCAAGTCCCACGAACCCGATCGTGAGTTCATCCAGAGTCCGGTGCAGGGCGGTATTTGTTTCGGTGGCCACCGACCGCCACTTGCCGGAGCGCATCTGTTCCGTCACGGAGAGTAGCCGGCGTTGGTGTGCCAGCACCGCCATCAGGATGTGTTCGGCGATCGAGCGCTCGTGGTGGGAAGTCCGCGAAACCACCGTCTCGATTGGGAGGTCGGCGATGGCAACGCGGTCGGCACCGGAACCGGTGATGTGCACGAACCCGGCGGTGCAGGCAGCTGCATCGCGGGCACTTAGCTTCGCGCACACCAACACCTCGGCACGGGCAATGGCTTCGGATTGAGCCTCGGGGGAAAGAGCGGCCACGAAGTCCCATTCGTTGCCGGGGGCCGTTTCCTGCAGCAGGCTCGCAAACCTGGAGATGATGGGGTCGGTGACGACAATGCGCATGGCGTTCACCAGCGCGGGGTGGTGAGCTTGAAGTCCGGCTGGATGCTTTGCATGTAGGTGGTGTCGTCGCGTTTGGTCAGTCCGCAATCCAGGTACTGCTGGTGCATCCGGGCCAGCGCCTCCTCGTCGAGTTCCACGCCGAGCCCCGGCTTGGTGGAAACCTTGACCGAGCCGCCGCTGATTTCCAGGGCCCCGGGGACGATCACGTCATCGCCGGCCAGCTTCCAGGGCCAATGGGTGTCGCAGGCGTAGTCGATGTTCCTGGTGGCGGCTGCCAGCTGGATCATCGCGGCAAAGCTGATGCCAAGGTGCGAGTTCGAGTGCATGGACAGGCCAAGCTTGAAGGTCTCGGCAATGCCGGCCAACGCTTGCGAGCGCCGCAGCCCACCCCAGAAGTGGTGGTCGGAGAGGACGACATCCACGGCGCCCGCGGCGATGGCCGGCGGCACGTCTTTGAAGGACACCACGCACATGTTGGTGGCGATGGGCAGGTCGACTGCGGCGCGGACCGCTGCGTTTTCTTCGATGGACAGGCACGGGTCCTCGAGGTATTCCAACACCTTTTCCAGGCGTTTGCCGACGTTGATGGCGGTCTCGACGGTCCACACGCCATTGGGGTCAATGCGCAGCGGCATCTCGGGGAACGCTTCGCGCAGGGCCTCGATCGTGGCAGCCTCGATTTCCGGTTCGAAGACCCCGCCCTTGAGCTTGAGCGCGGTGAAACCGTAGTCGTTGACCATCTTGCGGGCCTGGGCCACGATTCCTGCCGGGTCCAGGGCCTCGCCCCAGGCATCGGGTGCATGGCCCGGGTGTCCCGCCCATTTGTAGAAGAGGTAGCCGCTGAATGCGACCTCGTCGCGCACGGCTCCACCCAGCAGCGTGCTGACCGGAACGCCGAGTGCCTTGCCCTGGATATCGAGGCAGGCCACGTCGAATGCCGACAGGACCCGGTCCTCCAACGAGGTGGTGGTGACCATACCGCCGGTTCCGTGCCCGCCGAGGCCCGAATCCTCACGCAGGGATTCGGTCACGAGGGCAGAGATCTGGTTGATGTTGAAGGCGTCGGCTCCGACCAGCAGCGCAGCCGCGCGGTTCAGCCGGGCCACGTGGGCCTCGTCGCCGTAGGTCTCACCCAGTCCATAGAGACCGTCCTCCGTGCGAATGACCACGATGGCGCGCAGTGCGAAGGGTTCGTGCACGCCCACGGAGTTCAGCAACGGGGGATCGGCGAATGCCACGGGAGTCACGCTGACCTCGGTGATGCGGCAACGGTTCGCGGCGGTTGCGACGGGATCGAGGGTGGAGAGCGAGAGGTCTGGATTGGATTCCGACATTTGGGGGCTCCGTATCAATGGGGTGGTTAGACTCACCCTAGGAGCTTGCATCGATGCATGTCCAAGCTAAAAATGACAACCAATCATTCAAGGAGTGAATCGATGTTTTCGCTGATCCAGCTCGAATCATTCGTCGCGGTGGCCGAGGAATTGCACTTCGGTGCAGCCGCGGACCGGCTGAACATGACCCAGCCGCCGCTGAGCCGGCAGATCCAACTCCTTGAACGCGAGCTCCAGGCCCAGCTCTTCATCCGCAACTCCCGGCGCGTGGAGCTCACTGCGGCAGGTCGGGTCCTGCTGCCCAATGCCAGGCGGATCCTCGACCTGAGCGCCAAGACCAGTTTGGAGGTCTCCCGGGTGGCCACCGGCGACGCCGGAACCGTGGTCATCGGCTATACGGCCGTTGCCGGCCAAGCCGTGCTGCCGGACTTGTTGGCCCTGGCCCACAAGCGCTTGCCGAACGTCACCCTGGTGCTGCGTGAGGCCGTCTCCGTCGAGCAGCTGGAGGCCCTGAGCAAGGGTGCGATCGACATCGGGATCCTGCGCCCGATCGTCACGCGACCCGGCGTGGTCACGCAACTCATCAAGAAGGACCGGTTGGTGGTGGCACTTCCGGAGGGCCACCACCTGGCCACCGGCAAGGGCGTGTTCATCAAGGAACTCGTGGGCCTGCCGCTGATGATGTATTCGACGGGCGAGGCCCGATACTTCTACGACCTGGTGCTCCGCCTTTTCGACTCAGTCGGGGCGCGGCCAAACATCGCCCAGATCGCCAGCCAGATCCCGGCATTGTTGGCGTTGGTGGCCGCCGGCCTGGGAGTCACGCTGGTTCCGGCAACGGCCATGGAATTCACCCCGCGCGGAGTGGTGTTCGAGGAAATCACCGGGGCCAACGGGCTGTCGAACCTGAACCATTCGGACATGTACCTCGCCTGGGACGAGTCGTCCACCAACCCGGCCGCGGAAATGCTGCGCAAGATCTTCCTGGAATCGCTCGCTCCGGAAGCCAGGGAGCCCAGCGATTCGACTGACCCGAAGAAAACGTCCTGAGCTCAGGCAGTGATCTGCAATGAGCTGATCAGCCCGGTGGTGCTCCGCGTGAACTCGTGGCGCAGGTCCACGGGGCTGCCGGGGAAATTGCCTTCCAATCGAATGATGGCGACGGCGACGTCTTCGGTCCGACTGCTTGCGATACACGTTGAGATGATCGTGAATTCGCTTGCGGGTCCGGTGAGCCAGCCGAGGATCTCGTTGTGCCCGGTGTAGCTTCGGCCATCGTCGAAGACCTTGGCGTCAGGGGTGAACACGGTGACGACTTGGGTCTTGTCGCTTCCTTCCATGAGGTCGAAGTATGTTGCTGCTGAAGTGAAAAGGTCTTTGCTGTTCATGCTTCAACCCTCGCCCTTCCCCTACGGGGAGAGTCAAACCGCATGCTCCATCTGCTAGGCAATGGCGCGGATCGGCCAGCCGATCTCGGTGACCGTTTCTTGCGAACCGCCCGGCAACCCTTCGAGGTAGGTTTCCCGGATGGGGCCGTCAACGCTGATGCCATGGCGGGCGACATAGCGTCCCAGTGCCCCATAGACCTCCAAGATCGTGTCGTCGCTTCCCCGGTGCGTCGCCATGGCGACGTCAATTGCAGGCAAGGGCTCTGCCCTGGCTCGCCCGGGCAGAAGCGTCGCCAATGAATGGGTTGGAAAGAAGAGGGCTGCCTGTCCACGCTCGTCCAGGAAGAGCTCGGTGTCCCACATGCCGCCACGTGGTCCGCTGGGAATCACGCTGGTTGTGGCTATCAGGAAATCCAGCTCCTCCATGGCCTGGGTGAACCAGTTTCCGAGATCGGAGAGGTTGATCGTTTCGCGGATGACCACCGCATTGATCGGCGGCAGTCGTCGCTGCATGACTTCGAACGGAACCTTCGATGGATCGAGCATGCTCCGTAGGGAGGCCACCGCGGAGCGGGTCGCCTCGAGCTGGACCTCCATCCTTGCCAAGTGCCCCTCGATCAGATGATCCCGATCCGGGCTGTCCGGCGCCGAGAGGATAGCTCGAACCAAGTCGACCGGCATATCCAGCGCACGGAAGTTGCGGATCACCTGGGCGTCAGAGACTTGTCCAGCCTCGTAGAAACGGTACCCATTCGAGGGATCGATGCGTGCCGGCAGGAGCAGGCCGACCTGGTGGTAGAAGCGCAAGGTCTTTGCGCTCAATTTGGTTGCCCGCGAAAAATCGCCAATGGACATTGAAGCACTCATGGGTCCATCATCAACCTTCCTCTGGGGGGAAGGTCCACCAGTGGTGTGCGCGCCGCCGCCGGAGTTTCCGCCGCTACCGCTCACCCCGTCCCGCCGGGTCTCGCGCGCCCAAGAGGCGGCTGTCGATCAGGTGCCTTTCGAGCACCTCCATGTCCGGGGTGAATCCAAGTCCCGGGATGTCAGGTAGGTCCAGGGTTGCCCGGGCGGCATGCAAGGGATGCAGGTGCTCGTCCCAGATGAGCAGCGGGACTTCCAGCTGGACCTCCCGGGACATGGCGGCGATGAACTGGGCGGTCGCAACCTGCGCCGGTCCGTAGTAGAAACAGTGGGGCACCACCACCGCCGCGTCGGTGCGGGGCGACAGGTAACGCAGCATGGCGCTGAATCCGCCGATCTTGCCGATGCTCGGCTGGGCCACGGACAGGGCACCGGCGGCGAGCGCGGCATCCAGGGCCTCGGCGCCGGAAGCGTTTTCGCCGCCGGCCAGCGCAATTCCCCGGGCGGCCAGTCGGCGATGGGCATCGAGGTCGTCCGGCGGCCACAGCGGCTCCTCCAGCCAGCGCAGGTTCAACGGCAGGAAGGAATCGATGGCGGCCGCCGCGTCCGCTTCATTCCACCGACAATTGACGTCCACCATCAGCGGCGCGGCGGCCCCCGCCTGTGCCCGGGCCGCGGCAACGGCCGGGTAGCTGGACTCATGCAGCTTGAATGCCTCAAAACCCAGACCCTGGGCACGGGAAATCTGCAGGGTCACCTCTCTCGGGTCTTCCCCGTAATGCACCAGGCTGGCGTAGGCCCGGACTCTGTTCCGTGCCACCGGGTTGAGCAGCTGCCGCAGGGGTTTGCCGGCAATTTGCGCCCTGATGTCCCACAGGGCGATGTCGAGGGCGGAAATGGCATAGAGGACCGGGCCGGTGCGGCCAAAGGCATGGAAGGCGCGTTGGGCCTGGTCGTTGAGTGCTTCCGGATCCGCGGGCTTGTTCAGGTAGAACGGGGCGACGAGCGATTCGAGCGCGGCCCAGGTGACGTCGTTGACCTTGTGGCCGAAGGCCTCGCCCCAGCCGATGAGGCCTTCGCTGGTTGTCACCTTGACCATGAGGGATTCCATGGATGTGAAGGTGCGCGAGGAGGCATTGAACTCATCGATGCTCTCGTTGCCGGGCTCCGCGCTGCGGGCCGCGTTGAAGGGCATTCGCACCCGGAGCAGCTGAACCGATTCAATGGTTTGTTCGGCTCGCGGATCTGACGCTGGCATGCGGGTGCTCCATTTGAAGGATTGGTTTTGCGTGGCAGATATCGGGGCGGACATGAGGCTTCCCACTTCACCCGAATATAGGGTCGGGCCCGATGGTTGTCTAGGACCAACACTGGATTGCCCGCAACAGGTTCCGGCCGGGAGGTAATGTTCAGGACATGGGACTCACCGAACATATTCTGGTAACCGGCGGCTCGGGACGACTCGGACGCAGCGTTGTCGCAGGCCTGCTTGCAGCCGGCCACGCCGTCACGTCCGTTGACCAACGCCTGCCCGAGGCCCCGGAGCCCGGGGCCGAATACCTCTCCGTCGACCTTCTGGACACCGCCCAAACCCTCGAGGCCTTTGCCTCGGTCCGTCCGGACGCCGTCATCTCCCTGGCCGCCATCGCGGTGCCTTTCAGCGCCCCGGAAGCGGTGATCCTGAAGACCAACGCGACCATTGCACACAATGTGGCCTCGGCGGCGCTGGAGGCCGGATGCAAGAAGATCGTGCTGGCCTCCAGCCCCACCGTCATTGGCTACGGGGCGCCCGCCGGCTGGCTGCCCGCGCGATTCCCGCTGGACGAGGACACCCCGACAAAACCGTGGCACGCCTATGGCCTGTCCAAGCTGGTGGCCGAGCAGGTTGCCTCAATGTTCGCCGCGGCGCGCGGCAAAGAGGCCAGGTTCGCCTCCTTCCGCCCCTGCTACGTGATTGCCCCCGAGGAATGGGAGGGCGCGCCTACCCAGCAAGGGCACACCGTCACCGAACGGCTTCAGGACCCGGATTTGGCGGCGCCCTCGCTGTTCAACTACGTCGATGCCCGGGACGTCACCGATTTCCTTCTGCTGCTTCTGGAGAAGATGGACATCATCGAGAACGGTTCGACCTTCTTCGTGGGGGCCGCCGATGCCTTGGCCACCAAGCCGTTGAGCGAGCTGCTGCCGCGCTTTGTGCCGGGCAGCGAGGAGCTGGCCGCCGGGTTGGTCGGGACCTCCCCGGCCTTCAGCATCGAGCGCGCCCGCACCGTCCTGGGCTGGGAGCCCAAGCGAAGCTGGCGCACCGAACTTCTCAACCAGCCGGGGCCCGGGCACGGTGCCTGATTAGCCCAGCAGGAGCGTAATCCCCAGCGTCACCGGCAGGGCCAGCAGTGTGCTGCAGAGGACCACTTCGCGGGCCACCGTGGTTTCCAGCCGGAACTGCTGGGAAAAGAGCAGCACGTTCTGGGCGGTGGGAAGCGCCGCCATGATCACGACCCCGAGCAGGGCGGTACCCTGCAATCTGAAGACGAAAGCGGCAAACACCCAGGCCACCAGCGGCATGAAGAGCATCTTGAATCCGGTGGCCAAAAAGACCTCGCCGCGCAGGGATTTCTCTGCCAGCGGGCGCTGCCCGAAGAGCGCCATGCCGAACGCCATCAACAGCAGCGGAATGGAGGCCTGGCCCAACATGTTCAGCGGGATGTTGATGACCTCGGGCAGGCGGAGGTTGAAGGCGGCGAAGAGCGCACCGACGAACGTGGCGATGGTGACGGGGTTGGCGATGGAGCGAAGGATGGTCTTGGCCAGCGGGGGCTTGTTTTCCTGGTTGCCCTTGGCCCTGGCCGCCAAGGCAAAGAGGCACAGATAGACCGGGGCGATCATCAGGAGCTGGGCGATGAGGACCGAGACCACCGGGTTGGTGCTGCCCACCGCGTAGAGCGCCAGCGGGACACCGATGTTTCCTGCATTGACGTAGCTGGTGGACATGGCAGCGCCCGGCAGCCGGGCCGCCGGCACCTTGAAGAACAGCTTGGCGCTCAGCGCGTAGAGGCCGCCGGTCAGTGCGGCGGTGATGAGCGCAATCGGGGTGTACACGCCGATCACCGAGCGCAGGTCGGTGTCGGCGAGCATCGTGAACATCAGCGCCGGATTGGTGATGTAGTAGATCAGCGGGGTCAACCCCGTGGCGATGGATTCGCGCTTGCGCGGCAGGAACCGTGCGGTGGCCAGCCCGATGAAGATCAGGATCAGCACGATGGTGAAGCCCTGGAGAACTCCTTGCACATGGCCTCCAAACAGGCGTCGGGAAAAGCGGACGCGACGAGGGTCCGCGATTAAGCATGGCAGGGATGGCGGGGCGTTCGGTTGAACGACCCCACCATCCCTGCCTTTACATGGTTCTTTTCAAGAAGTGGCGTTAGCGAACCAGCGCCGGGGACTTGGCGTCGAATTCCCATCCGGGAATCAGGTACTGCATGGATGCGGCGTCGTCGCGCGAGCCCAGCCCGTGCTCCAGGTAGAGCTCGTGTGCCTCGGCCAGGCGGGTGCGGTCCAGGGTGACGCCCAGGCCCGGACGTGCCGGCACCTTGATCTCGCCGTCGCGGATCAGCAGCGGCTCCTCGGTCAACCCCTGCCCGTCCTGCCAGATCCAGTGCGTGTCCAGGGCCGTGATTTCGCCCGGGGCCGCGGCACCGACCTGCGTGAACATGGCCAGGGAAATATCGAAGTGGTTGTTCGAGTGCGAACCCCACGTCAGCCCGAACTCCTTGCAGAGCTGGGCCACGCGCACCGAACCTGCCATGGTCCAGAAGTGCGGGTCGGCCAGCGGGATGTCCACGGCATTGGTGCGCACCGCGTGGGCCATTTCGCGCCAGTCGGTGGCGATCATGTTGGTGGCTGTCGCCAGGCCGGTGGCGCGCCGGAACTCGGCCACCACCTCGCGCCCGGAGAACTTGCCCTCGGCGCCGCAGGGGTCCTCGGCGTAGGCCACGACGCCGGCCATGCGCTTGCCCAGGCGGATGGCATCCTTCAGCAGCCAGCCGCCGTTGGGATCCAGGGTGATGCGGGCTTCGGGGAAGCGCTGCTTCAGGGCGATGACGGCATCGACTTCCGCATCCCCTTCCTGCACGCCGCCCTTGAGCTTGAAGTCCTTGAACCCGTAGCGCTTCTGGGCTGCCTCTGCCAGCCTGACGATGGCCTCAGGGGTCATGGCCTCTTCGCGGCGCACGCGCTCCCAGTCATCGGTGCCGTGTGGCTCGCGCAGGTAGGGCAGGTCGGTGTCATCGGGATTGCCGACATAAAAGAGGTAGCCGAGCATCGGCACCGCATCGCGCTGCTGCCCGTCTCCGAGCAGCTCCGCGACGGGAACGCCGAGGAACTGGCCGTGCAAATCCAACAACGCCGATTCGATGGCGGTGACCGCGTGCACCGTGGTGCGCAGGTCGAAGGTCTGCGCACCACGGCCGCCGGCGTCCCGGTCCGCGAACCGGGTGGCGACCTCGCGCAGCAGCGAGCGGTAGCGTGCCACCGGGGCGCCGACGAGCAGTTCGCCGGCCTCCTGAATGGTGCCGCGGATGGCTTCGCCGCCGGGCACCTCGCCCAGGCCCGTGCGGCCCTCGGAGTCGGTGATGATGGCGATGTTGCGCGTGAAGAACGGGCCGTGGGCTCCGGAGAGGTTCAGCAGCATCGAGTCGTGCCCGGCAACCGGGACGACCTCGATGGCCGCAATGGTGGGTTGTACTGTGCTCATGCTTGTTCTCCGGCGGTCTTCAGGGTGCCGTCGATGCGGCGGGTCAGCTTCCAGGGGTTGGCCTGCTGCAAGGGTGCCGGAAGCAAGGAATCGGGGATGTTCTGGTAGGCGACCGGGCGCAGGAAGCGCTCGATGGCCAGCGTTCCGACCGAGGTGGTGCGGGTGTCCGAGGTTGCCGGGAACGGTCCGCCGTGCACCATGGCGTGTCCGACCTCGACCCCGGTGGGCCAGCCGTTGACCAGGATGCGTCCGGCCTTGCGCTCCAGGATAGGGAGCACGGCCGCGACGGCCTCGTGGTCGTTCTCGTTCAGCTGCAGGGTCGCGGTGAGCTGTCCCTCCAGCTTGGACAGGGCCTCTGCCAGGTCGGCCGCGTCGTCGTAACGGATGACCAGGGACGCTGCACCGAAGATTTCCTCGTGCAGCACCGGGTTGTCCAGCAGCTGCTCCACGCCGGTGGAGAAGATGGTCGGGGCCGGGGCGTTTTCGGTTGCCCCCTTGGTGCCCTCGGCCAAGAGTTCGACACCAGCCTGCTGTCCAAGGTTTTCCACGCCCTGGACCCAGGAGTTGTAGATGCCCTGGGTGAGCATGGTCTGTCCGGCGGCGGTGGCCGTCTGGGTGCGCAGCGCCTCGGCGAACGTGTCGCCTTCGGCCCCCGCAGGGACGAAGACCAGGCCCGGTGCGGTGCACAGCTGGCCGCTGGAACCAACGACCGATCCCAGGTAGGCCTTGGCATGTCCGGCCGCGTCCTCGGCCAGGGCCCCGGCGAAGAAGATCACCGGGTTGATGGAGCTCATTTCGGCGTAGACCGGGATCGGCTCCGGCCGCGCGGCCGCGGTGGCCATCAGCGCGGTGCCGCCGCCGCGGGAACCGGTGAAGCCCACGGCCTTGATGCGCGGGTCGGAGACCAGTGCCTGGCCGATGCTTGCGCCCGGTCCGTAGAGCAGCGAGAAGATGCCCGGGTGCAGGTTCGCCTCCGCAATGGCCCGGGTGATGGCCCGGCCGACGATTTCGCTGGTGCCCGGGTGGGCGTTGTGGGCCTTGAAGACCACCGGGCAGCCGGCGGCCAGGGCCGAGGCCGTGTCACCGCCCGCGGTGGAGAAGGCCAGGGGGAAGTTGGACGCGCCAAACACCGCGACCGGACCCACCGGGATCTTGCGCTGGCGGATATCCACCCGCGGCATCGGCGTGCGCTGGGGCAGGGCCGGGTCGATCCGCACCCCGTGGTGGTCGCCCTGGCGGATAACCTGGGCGAAGAGGCGCAGCTGGTTGCAGGTGCGCCCGCGCTCGCCGACCAACCGTGCCTCGGGAAGCCCGGTCTCCTCCATGGCCCGGGCCACCAGCTCGGTTCCCACGGCCTCGATGTTCGCGGCGATGGCCTCGAGGAAGGCGGCGTGGGTTTCCGGGTCAAGGGAACGGAAGGACTCGAAGGCGTCTTCGGCTGCGATTGTGGCCAGCTGCAGCTGGTCGGTGTCGATCAGCGAGTAGGCCGGATCGAGCGCCTGGTTGGTGGCGGGGTTGAAGCCCCGCACCTCGCCTCCGTTGCCGTGGGTCGTGGTCCCGGCCAGGATGGACTGGCCGGTGAGTTGCTGGGTATCCGTGGACATTGCTGCTCCTGCGTCGGAAGGTGGGGAGTGTCGGTGGTGGTGTTCGGTGCGTCCTGCGTGGGTTCCCTAGAGGGCCGCGGCTGCGGCCGAGGCGGCCGGCATCAGGCCCGCCTTCTGGATCAAGGCGCCCAGGTCCGCCAGGTCGGCCTCGGTGAGGTCCTGCAGCGGCGGGCGCACCGAGCCGGCGTCGCGGCCGATGGCCTTCAGGCCGCCCTTGACGATGGAGACGCCGTAGCCGGCCACGCGGTCGCGGATGTCGATGTACGGCAGCACGAATCGCTTGAGCTTCTCGGTGACGGCCGCGTGGTCCTGGTTGCGCACGTCCTTGTAGAAGTCCAGGGCGAACTCCGGAACGAAGTTGTACATGGCCGAGGAGTAGGTGCTCATGCCCAGCTGCAGCAGCGGCAGGGCGAAGGTCTCTGCGGTGGGCAGGCCGCCGAGGTAGAAGAGGCGGTCGCCGTTCTTCGCGTAGACCTTGGTCAGGTGCTCGATGTTGCCGGTGGCGTCCTTGAACCCGATGAAGTTCTCGTGGGTGTCGGCCAGGCGGGCCACGGTCTCGGCCGAGTAGATGGCGTTGGCGCGGTTGTAGACGATCACGCCGGTGGACGTCGAGGCGCAGACGGCCGAGACGTGCTGGAACAGGCCCTCCTGGTCGCACTCGGTCAGGTACGGCGGAAGCAGCAGCAGGCCCTCGGCACCGGCGGCCTCGGAGTCCTGGGCGTTGCCGATGGCCTGTTTGGTGGAGCCGCCCGCGGAGCCGAGCACCGGCACGCGCGAGCCGGCTTCCTCGACTGCCATGCGCACCACGCGGGCCGATTCCTCAGCGGTGAGGGTGAAGCCCTCGCCGGTGCCGCCTGCGGCGAAGAGGCCGGCGACGCCGAAGCTGGACTGCCAGTCAAGGTGGCTGCGGTAGGCGGCTTCGTCGATTTCCAGGTTGGCGTCGAATGCGGTCACCGGGAAGGAGAGCAGCCCGTCCTTGAGCTTGGCGGCAAGTTCGAAGGGGGTGTACGTGGCCATGGGGATACTCCTAAAGATGGGGCGCCTCCACGACGACGTGGATTGGTGGCGGTGGACGACGGTGTTGTTCGTTGACCCCCAGCCTAGGTAGCACCATCGATGCATGTCCAAGCCCATATTTGTATTGTTTGATACCCGTCGGGTATCGCAGGAATGGGCGATGCCGCCGGGGCTTGGAATGCCGGCATCTTAGGCCTGCAGGGAGCCGCGCACGATCTGCGCGAGTTTGGCCATCGCGGGATTCCGGGCGTCCCGGTTCCAGATCGCGTGCAATTCCACCGCGTCCTCCGCGATGTCATCGAGACGCAGGTAGCTCACGCCCTCAACGCCGAGCAGCTTGGCGCTCTCGGGCACGAAGGCGATGCCGCGTCCGGCCGCGACCAGCGTGATCATGGTCAGGACCTGGCTGACGGAATGGACAACGTTCTGGTGCTCGATGTCGATCTGCCGCACCACGAGGTCATAGAAATAGCGGGCCTTGGTGGGCGAGTGCATGATTAAGGCCTCGCCCGCCAGGTCTTCGACAACGATCTCGCGCGGCAGCAGATCCAGCCGATGTCCGGTCGGCACCGCAATGCAGAGGGACTCGGAGAAGAGCAGTTGTGATTCAAGGACCTTCTCGTCGAAGGGCGGCCGGGCCAGTCCCAGGTCGATGTCCCCGTCGGCCAACGCCGCAACCTGTTCGCCCGTGACCATTTCAAAGAGCTCGAGGTGCACATTGGGCAGGTGCGTGGAGATCTCCGACAACAGGGGTCCGAGCAGGCTGAAGCCGGATGCCGCGGTGAACCCGATGCGCAACTCGCCGAACTGTCCCGAGGCAATGCGTCGGGCGTTCAGCGGAGCGCGCTCGGCCGAAACCACCAGGCGCCGCGCGTCGATCAGGAACGCCTCCCCGGCGGCGGTGAGAGACACCTTGCGGTTGTCGCGCTCGAGCAGCTCGACCCCGACGCTGCGTTCGAGCTTTTGGATCTGCCGGCTCAGCGGCGGTTGGGTCATATTCAGTCGCTCGGCGGCCCGGCCGAAGTGCAGCTCTTCGGCGACGGCGACAAAACTGCGGGCTTGGTCCAAGGTGAACAATTGATACCTTTCGGGAATCACTCCATGCATAGATGGGGTTGGACAAGCATCATAACTACTTTCTAGGCTCAAGGAGAAGAAAGAAACGTGTTGTGACTCACTCGCAGGTGGGATGCCCCAAGCAACACGCATCGCCAACAAGGAGATCTCGCAATGAATAAGCAATTCACACGCCGTGCAATGCTGTCCCTGGCCGCGGCCACCGCGGCTCTTTCCCTTGCTGCCTGTGGCGGCAACGTCGGAGGCGGCTCGGCCGAGGGTGCCACGTTCCCAAGCGGTCCGGTGACCCTTACCGTCGGCCAGGCCCCGGGTGGTTCCACCGACCTCATCGCCCGCGCCGCAGCGGAAGGCATGGCAGAGAAACTTGGCGTTGCAATGCCTGTGGTCAACAAGCCCGGCGCCAACGGCGCCCTGGCCACCGAGGAAGTTGCCGCGATGAAGGCCGACGGCCAGAACCTCATCCTGCTCAATGCATCGCTGATCACCATCACCCCCTTGGCTGTGTCGGCAGACGAAGCCGTTTCCCTGGACAAACTGGATGTCATTGCCGGCCTGTCGCAGGATGATTATGTGATGGTCGCCAGCACCAAGTCCGGCATCGAGTCCGTGGAGGACTTGAAGAAGAGCGCCTCCAAGCTTTCCTTCGGAACCACCGGCGTGGGCACCGGCTCGCAGCTGGCCCAGGCACTGCTGCTGGCCCAGGCCAAGATCGAGGGCACCACGGTTCCCTTCGACTCGGGCTCCCCGGCCCTGACCGCCGTCATGGGCAACCAGGTCCAGGTTTCCACCATCCAGCTCGGCGAGGCCAAGCCGCAGATCGATGCGGGCACCGTGACCCCTCTGGTTGTATTCTCGTCCGAACGCAATGCATTCCTTCCGGACGTCCCTACCGCAGTTGAAGCCGGTTACGACGTTCCGGTCTCGCAGTACCGCGCCATTGCCGCACCCAAGGGCCTGAGCGCCGAGACCAAGGCCGCGCTGGCCGAATCGGTCAAGGCTGCGGTTGCCAAGGACACCTACAAGTCCTTCAATGAGTCGACCTTGCTGACCCCGAAGGAAATCACCGGTGAGGAAGTTGTCGCCGAGTGGACCGAGCTGGCCGCCAAGTACAAGAAGCTGACCGAGCAGTACAACATCTCGCTGGCGTCCAAGTAGCCTGAAGCCCGTTCCCAATCCCCACGCGCCACCTATGCGGCGCACGCCAGATCCAAAGGAAGCACGTTATGCGAGCCGATAAAGCGCCGCACGTCGAAGAAGCCGCGATTCCGGAAGAAGAAATCCTGACTCCCGAGCAGCTCGCGGCCCAATGGGCCGCGGAGGCGCCCGAGCCCGCGGGACCCGTGGCCAACACGGTCTCCTCACTGTTCGGCCTGGCGCTGGGTGTTGCAGGTCTGCTGCTTTCGCTGAAACTGGGATTGGGAACGCCGGCCGAACCACGGCCGGGCATGTGGCCATTCGTTGTCAGCCTCGTCGTTGCCGTGTTGTCGGTGGTCCAGATCGTCATCGGGCGCACCGGCGGCAAGGACGGGGAAAAGTTTTCCTCCTACTCCTGGTACGCGGCCATTGGGTTTGCCACGCTGATTGGCATGGTGCTGCTCATGCCGGTGGTTGGTTTTGAGATCCCCTCGCTGCTGCTGTGCTTCATCTGGATGAGGTGGCTCGGTGGTGAGAGCTGGCGCTCGGCAACCATGTATTCGATCCTGATTGTTGCTGCGTTCTACGCGATCTTCATTGCCGCACTCGGAACCACCATCCCCCGACTTTTCTAAGTCACAGACCTAAAGGTAAACGGCATGGATTTCTTCGGCCCGGTCTTGGACGGCTTTGGTGTTGTCCTGGACCCAACCAATCTTCTGTACTGCCTGCTCGGCGTCGCCATCGGCATGCTGATCGGCGTGCTGCCAGGCCTAGGCCCGGCAGCAACCATAGCGATCCTGCTTCCCATGACCTACGGGGTCGAGCCGGTCACCGCGATCATCATGCTGGCCGGCATCTTCTACGGCGCCCAGTACGGTGGCACCATCACCTCGGTGCTGCTGCGCATTCCCGGCGAGGCAAGCTCCGTGGTCACCGTCTTTGACGGCTACGTTTTGGCCAAGCAGGGCCGTGCGGGCACCGCCCTGGGCATTGCCGCCATAGGTTCGTTTATCGGCGGAACCGTGGGCATCATCGGCCTGACGTTCCTGGCCCCGTTGGTCGCAGGGTTCGCCCTGGACTTCGGTCCGCCCGAGTACACGGCCCTAGCCCTGCTGGGCATCCTGCTGGTCGCCACCATTTCCGGCGGTTCCAAGATCAAGGCGCTGATTGCTGCGGCCTTCGGCCTGTTCCTGGCCACCGTGGGACGCGACATCTTCACAGGCGCCGAGCGCTTCACCTTTGGCAGCCTGCCGCTGGCCGACGGCATCGACTTCGTGCCGATCGCCATGGGCCTGTTCGGCGTCGGTGAGATCCTCTACAACCTCGAGGAACGCCACCGCGCCGCAGCGGCCCCGGTCGCCGTGGCCAACGTCTGGCCCTCGCGCAAGGACCTGAAACAGTCCTCGGGCGCCATCGGGCGCGGCTCGGTGCTGGGCTTCTTCCTGGGCATTCTGCCCGGCGGAGGCGCAACCATTGCCTCGCTGGCCGCCTACGCCGTGGAGAAGAAACGTGCCAAGGATCCCTCGCGCTTCGGCAGGGGCGCCATCGAAGGTGTTGCCGGACCGGAATCCGCGAACAACGCGGCGGCCACCAGCTCCTTCATCCCGCTGCTGACCCTGGGCATCCCGGCTAACGCCACCATGGCCATCATCTTCGGGGCCCTGCTCATCCAGGGCGTGACCCCGGGCCCGCAACTGATCACCGAGCAGCCCGAGCTGTTCTGGGGCGTGGTGAACTCCATGTACATCGGGAACATCCTGCTGTTGATCATGTCGATCCCGCTGGTGGGCCTATTCGTGAAAATCCTGCGGATCCGCGCCGCGATCCTCGCGCCGATCACCGCGCTGATCACCATGCTCGGTGCCTACACGATCCGCAACTCGATGTTCGACGTCATGCTCGTGGTGCTCTTCGGTGCCCTGGGCTACCTGATGAAGAAGTTCGGTTTCGAACCCGGACCGCTGGTACTGGCGTTCGTGCTGGGAAGCCTGCTCGAGTCTTCCCTACGCCGTTCGCTGCTGGTGCTCGAAGGAGATGCCGGAGGGTTCTTCACCCGTCCGATTTCCGGCACCCTGCTGGTGATCTTCGTGTTCGTCGCGGTATGGCCCATGGTCAAGACGGTTATCAACAAGCGCAAGACGGCAAACGCCCTCTTGTCCGAAACCAAGGTTAAGGAAAAGGTATGAGCATCCTAGTTGGATACGTTCCGACCAAGGTCGGTGAGGCGGCGGTACGTGCGGCCATCAAGGAGGCCAAGCTTCGCGACGAGGAGCTGCTGATCGTGAACTCGGTGCGCGAAGGCGCGCTGGTGGACAAGTCGGTCGCGAGCCCGGAGGACATCGAACGCGTCAAGCAGTCCACCGTGGACGCAGGCATCAAGGCCCGGATCCTGGAGTCCGTACACCGCGACGACCTGGCCGAGGAGATCCTGGACCTGGCCGAGAAGCACGACGTCTCGCTGATCGTGATCGGGCTGCGCCAGCGCTCCCAGGTGGGAAAGTTCATCATGGGCTCCCACGCCCAGCGCATCCTGCTGCAGGCCGAACACCCGGTGCTTGCCGTGAAGGCGGACCAGGTCTAGAAGGACTCCAGCAGGACATTCAAGGGCGGGCCGGCCCATTACCTGCCCTGGTTTGGGCTGGTGAACGAACTCTGTGACGCGGCTCCTTCGTTAGAAACGTTTTGATCTGTAGGAAGTTCTAATTAATGCAACGAGGGTGACTTCCGAATTGCATCCAAAGTCGTGCTCGGCTTTTTCGTTGCAGGTTTGCAATGGGTCCACCTTCATACCGTGGACCGGAGGGCTTTTCTTCCCACGCTATGCGTGGGCACCGCAGGAAATCCAAAACGACATGGCATCCTGTGACGCTGCTGGGGCAATATCGCCGCTGATCTAGATCAGGCCTTGCGGCAACCTGCTTCGAAGGCCAAACGCATCTTGGAATTGACTAGGTGGCTACGCATGGCCGCTGCCGCGGCCATAGGATCGTTGGCAATGATTGCATCAAAGATACTGCGTTGCTCTTGGTTGACGAATAGGAGGCGGTCACCTGACGAAGCAGCATCATGAGTTTCCAGTCGGCGTAGCGGCATTGAAATCATGCTCGGTCGCAGACTGGAGACGGCATCAATGATGTAAGGATTTTGGCTGGCCCGCGCGATGGCCAGATGAAATTCGAAATCGCAATTGAGCCGAGCAGAAGGATTGTTGCCGCCCGCCTGGAAACGGTTAAGTGCCCCGGACAACTCGTCCAATTGCTCAGGTCCGTGGTGGCGGGCGGCCATCGAAGCGGCTTCTGCTTCGATTCCGGCGCGGAAATCAAGCAAGTGCAGACAATCAGACAAGGTTTTAGCGCTGTGCAAGGAAGCAGGGCTCAGTTGGATGCGTAACCGCGAAGCATCCGCTGCCCTTGCGCGTCTGGACCTGACCTTCAGCCTGGAGACGGGTAATCGATTCGCGAACCACGGTACGGCTGACACCGTGGGCCTCCATGAGCGTGTTTTCGCTGGGAAGCCGGTCAGGGGGCGCAATGCCCCCCGACGATCTGGGTGCGTATGTTATCGGCGAGGGATTCGGTGAAATTGCGCTTCATGTTCTGCATCTTCCCATGTAGCAATTGTTGCATCGGCCCTTCGGCGGCACCGCGGTTGTTACCGTCGGGTGCCGCCGCCGCAATAACTCGGTGCTAGAGAATACGCGATGGCCAAAACGACCAATGGACGCGGCGCCTAAGGTCATAGCGCCCCCCTCAAAGGGAGTTTGGTGCTTCTGAATTGCGGAATTAAGGAATGATCACAGACTTAATGGCAAAGGGATCCTCAGATCCGCAAAGGAGCGCTTCTTCGACCCGATGCAGCCCAAACCTGTTCGTGATCAATGCGTCAATGTCCACGGCGTCTGTAGCCACCATTTCAATGGCAGCAGGCCAGGTATCCACGTACCGGAAAATTCCGGTCAACTCAATCTCTCGATTTTGTATGACTGATACTGGCAGCAGCACGTCGTCTGCTCCCATGCCCACCAATACTGTGCGCCCACGAGGTTTTAGTGAACGGATGCCGGCTTGGATCGCCGGAGCGGCACCAGAAGCGTCAATGAAGACGTCCGCCCAGGGTATTTCAGAGGCGGACTTTGGTGTTCGGGGATCGATGGCCTCAGTCGCCCACCCTTGAACTGCCATGTCCCTTCTATGCTGGACCGGATCCGAAATCTTCACCTCAGAAGCACCCATCAGGACGGAAACTCTGGCGACCAACAACCCAATCGGTCCTGCACCTGCTACCAAGACACGAGATCCAGGGGTGACCCGCGCGGAGCGACACGCAGCGATCGCCACAGACAATGGCTCCAACAAGGCTGCGGCTTCGATGCTCACCGAGTCGGGTACTTCATAGGCAAATTTCGCCTGAATCACGGCGTATTCTGCGAAGGCGCCGTTGACCGGGGGCGCAGCGTAGAACTCCATGCAGACGCATAGGTTGTATCGTCCGGACAGGCAATATTCACAAGTGGTGCAGGGTTTCTGAGGTTCGATGGAGACACGTTGTCCGATTCTCGCTGAATCTACGTCGCTGCCAACAGCGACTATGGTTCCGGCCGCTTCATGACCAAGAATTAGTGGTTCCGTGACAACCATGTCGCCGATATGTCCGTCGAGGTAAAAGTGCGTATCTGAACCGCAGACACCCACAGCTTCAATCCGAACCAGCACCTGATCGGATTCGGGAATGGGAACGGGTACCGTCTGTACTTGTACGCGTTTTGGGGCAATTAAGATACTTGCGCTCATGTTTTCCGGGATCATCGCGGCTTCCTAATCTTGGCTTCCAAAGGTGTCATGCAGGCTTTTGTCAAAGCTCATTTGGTGTGCTCTTCACTTCGTTGATGGCTTCGGTTCGGACGTCACTGATTTTCTGTGCCTTACGCTTCCTCGAACCGCGCGATGCCATCGTTGCGGTTCAAACCGAGGGCGGCCGAGATGGAGTCGAGGGCGGCGGCGGTGATGGCCTCCGCGGTGATCCCGAACTCGGTGAACAGGCGCTTGTAGTCGGCCGAGGCGCCGTAGTGGTCCAGGGAGATGATGCGTCC
>NZ_JBIXLN010000042.1:0-45805 GCF_045798555.1 Paeniglutamicibacter sp. MACA_103
CTGCGGGCTGCCGGGTTCCGGCATCGAACAGGTGCCCGAGCTGCTGGTCCACGCCGTGAACCGCGGGGCCTTCCGGATGCCGGCCATGTTGCTGGACGGCAACGGCACCTTGGGTGCCCTGCGCGGCAATCCGGCGGTGTCCGGATACTTCGGGCCCGGCGACTCGTGGCGCGTCACCGAGCTGGTGCTGCAGCTCGGGGATCCCGGGTGCGTCCAGCCGCTTCTTCTGGTGGCGTGCGGGCTCGGCGGCTGGGCCCAGGTCCTCGAGGGGAATGCGTTCCTGGGCCTTGAGGCGCTGCTGGCCGGATTTGCGCGCACCGCACCCGCGCTGGGACGCGCCCTGGTGGTGTGCGGTGACCGGGACCTGACAAGTTCGCGGGCGGCATCGTTGTGCGAGACCCGATGGTATTTTCCACGCGGCGCCGGCCCTGAGGTGCTCATGGGGTGGCCACAGCTGCGCAAGGTCGCCTCCCACGTGGGCCGAGGCGTGCTCCTGGCGCCCGACGGGCCCCCGCGCGGCTCGGAGTTCCAGCTGCTCGACGGGCCCGCGGCCATGCCGCTGCCTCCGGGGCCGACGCCGGTGGGCTGGCTGCGTTCACTGCCTCTGCCCGAGGACCTGTCGTCGGCGGGCGTGCCAACGGACGCCGGGACGCCGCCGGCGCTGGCCGTCGGGCTCTGCGGTCCGGACAACCGTCCCTTCCTGTGGTCCCCCGGCCCCTGCGGGTTGGTCATTGGGCACGAAGGTTCCGGCAAAACGACGCTTCTGGAGCACCTCGCCGCGCTGGGCGGATCGGGGGCGGGACACACCGTGCACCTGGGTCTGGACGACGAGTTGCCGACGCAGGCCGAGGAGTTTCTCCGGCTCCACCCGCAGGCGGCGCGTGTGTTGGTGGATCGTGCCGATCTGCGTGCGGCACAGGCGTCCCGGGCCGCCGAGGCGTTGCTGGGCGCCCGCATCCAGGTGATCCTCAGCGCCGAGCCGTCCGCTCGCCTGCTCTTTGAACTGGGGCTCTCGGCGGTGGTGCGGGACCAGCGCTCGTTCCTGGTGCTCGACCCCCAATTCGGTGCGGATGCCGATCCCAGCGGGTTCAGGCTGCCTGCCGCCACCACGAGCGTCCGCGGACGTGCCGTGGCCATTGATCGCGGAACGATCCGCCAGATCCAGTGCGTGAACCGCAGGGCGTGACCGGGGCTGGCTCCCGCCTCGGGTCAGCTACCCGGTTTGGCGTCAGGCGACGGGCGGTCACCCAGGAAGGCGGTGGTTCTCGGGTCGAAGAGCAGCACCACGATGAGCGCCGCGGGAACTAGCCACAGCCACGCCATCAGCGCATCACCGCTTTGGAAATAGGGGATGGCCAAAATGATCTGGAAGACCTGCCACATCAGGGCCGCCGCACGTGTCCATGCCCTGGCCCTGAAGAAGTGGTGGGCGACCAGCAGTTGCCAGGCACCCGCGGCGGTGATCAACAGGAGCATGAAGATGCGCGCCCCCATGCCCAGGTCTCCATCCTTGCCGAGGGCCATGGCGTAGGTCAGCGCGTAGAACAGGACCGCCAGGCCTTCGAGAACCAGAAGCGCGGAAATGAGCAGCACCGAGACCGGGCGGCGTTGGATCGCGGGGCGGACGGGCTTTGGCGCTGGCTGGTTCATCACGCCTCAAATCTAGTACGAGCACCATCCCCGAAGCGAAAGGCGGGGCCTGGAGGGTGTGACAAAAGACCACACAATGAGCCAAAAAATACCCTTGTCACGGCGGGGGAAACCTGTTAGCCGGACGCCCAAAATAGGCGCTTGTGACCAAGCACTCAAGGATGCGGACGTATTTGCAACACAGGACCCTTGTTTACGTGAACGTAACATGAAAACCTTGTTAGGCAGTCGTTCGGGTATGGCAATTTTCCCGCCGGACTGCTTTTGCCCCGGCTTTTCACGCTGGGCAATCCCCCTCACTTTTCCTAGATTCAAGGAGCATCATCAAGCATGGATTGGCGTAGCCGCGCGGCCTGTCTGGACAAGGACCCGGAACTCTTCTTCCCGGTAGGAAACACCGGACCGGCCCTGCTCCAGATTGAAGAAGCCAAGAGTGTCTGCCGACGGTGCCCCGTAGTGGACACCTGCCTGGCCTGGGCCATCGAATCCGGCCAAGATGCTGGCGTTTGGGGCGGCATGAGCGAAGACGAGCGTCGCGCGCTCAAGCGCCGAGCAGCACGGGCCCGTCGGGCCTCCTAGTTCGATCGGTGTTCAACAGCACCTGCATTCGGCTCCATGCCGAGCAACACTCGCGGCGCAGCAACCTTGCGGTCCCCGTGTTGCGAACCCTACCCATTTCCCTACCACTGGTTACGATCGATAAGTGACAGAGCCACACACCGACCCCCGCATAGGCACGACGCTCGATGAACGCTATCGGCTCGATGCCCGCATCGCCGACGGCGGCATGTCCACCGTCTACCGCGCCATGGACGTGAGGCTTCACCGCACCGTCGCCGTGAAGATCCTGCACGCGCACCTGGCCTCCGATCCCGATGTCCTGGAGCGATTCGCCTCCGAGGCGATCATTGCCGCAGGACTCACCCACGACAACATCGTGGGGATCCGCGACCACCACGTCTCGGGCACCACCGCCTACCTGGTGATGGAATTCGTGCGCGGGCTGAACCTGCGCGAGTCCCTCGCGGACCGCGGCCGCTACACCCCGCGCCAGGCCCTCGTGGTGCTGCAGGCCATCTGCACCGGGCTGTCGGTCGCGCACGAGGAAGGCATCGTGCACCGAGACATGAAGCCCGCCAACGTGCTGATTTCCGACGAGGGTCGCATCAAGGTCGCCGACTTCGGGCTGGCCCGCGCCGCCTCGGCCCACACCAACGCCACCAACTTCTTCGGCACCGCCGCGTACATCTCCCCCGAGCTGGCCAAGGGCGAACCGTCCGATGAGCGCAGCGACATCTATGCCGTGGGGATCATCGCCTACGAACTGCTCACCGGGCGCCAGCCCTTCACCGCCGAAAGCGCCTACGGGCTGGCCTTCAAGCACATCAACGACGATGTCCCGCCGCCGTCCGCACTCGTGCCGGGGCTTTCCCCGGAGCTGGACGAGCTGGTGGCCTATTGCACCAACAAGGACCCGGAGGACCGGCCGCAGAACGCGACCTTCCTGCTCAGCGACCTGAAGCAAATCCACGATTCGCTGGCCAGGGAGCAACTCGACCTGGGCTCCGAAACCCTGGGAGGGCTCAAGGACCTGATTCCGCCGGCGACTTCCGCCCACACCACCGTGCACGACCGCTTGGCCCTGGCACAGGAGTACCGCGATTCGGCGGCTGCCGGACGAGCCTCGGGCGACAGCACCGTGGCCCTGCCTGCACGGTCCGGAGACGAGGGTCCCGCCCCGACCGAGGACCCCACCCGTGCCCTTGGCCCCGATGCGCAAAACACGACTGTCCTGGCGGCCGGTCCGCAAAACACCCAGGTGCTCTCGGGTTCGGTCGACGCCTCCGCGCAGGAGGACCAGGGCCACACCCGGGCGCTGCAGGTGCAGCCCCAGCGGCCGGTCTCCGCTCGGCAGGCCAAGAAGAACGCCAAGGCGGCCGAGCTTGCCTGGCGCAGGGATGCACAAATACCGACCCGCCAACTGGCCCCCAAGTCCCCGGCCCGGCGCAAGTGGCTGATCGGGACCCTGTTGACCCTGCTGGCAGCACTCGTTGCGGCCGTCAGCTTCTTCTTCGGCATGGGCCCCGGAGCGCCCTTCACGATCCCCACGCTGACCGGGCTCGCCGGCACCGAGGCCGTGCAGCGGCTGGCTGACACCGGCGTGCAGGCCGGTACCCGTGAGGTATTCGACGACAAGCTTGAGCGCGGCCTCGTGGTTGGAAGTGAACCCGCCGCAGGGGAATCGATCCGCCGATTTCAAGGACTCCAGCTCCTGGTCTCCAAGGGTCCCGAACTCTTCTCCGTCCCGAACCTGACCGGCCGCACGCAGTCCGCGGCCGAGAAGGACCTGAAGGCCGCGAACCTTGCCGCGGGCAAGGTCACGAAGAAGTACTCCGAGGAAGTCGACAAGGGCGTGGTCCTCGGCCATGACCCGGAACCCGGGAAAAAACTCCGTCGCGGCAGCAAGATCGCACTTGTCATCTCCCGTGGACCCGCCCCCGTGGACGTTCCATCCCTTGCCGGGATGACCCCCAAGCAGGCCGATGACGAATTGAAGCAGGCCGGGCTGAAGGGCAAGTCGTCCGGCAAGGAATACAACACCGAGGTGCGGGCCGGAGACATCATTTCGCAGAAGCCGGCCGGCGGGCAGGTCGAGCGCGGCACGACGGTGGAATACGTGGTTTCGCGCGGTCCGCGGATGATCGAGGTGCCCAACATGCAGGGCAAACAGATCGGCGAGGCACGCCGGGAGCTGGAATCCCTGGGCTTCGAGGTCCAGGTCGAGGAGTTGCTGGGCGGCTTCTTCGGAACCGTGCGTTCACAGGACCCCTCCGGCGGCAAGGCTCCGCAGGGTTCGACGGTTCGCCTGGTCGTGGTCTAGCGCCTGGCGCCTCCGACGCCAACGCGCCGGCCATCAACGCGATTCACTGCCCCGCAAACGGCAATGGCCGGGTTCCTTCCCTGTGTAACAGGTGAAGGAACCCGGCCATCGTCGTTCCGGCGGGATGTGGCTAGCCGCGGACCCCGCGCTTGGCCAGGGCCCCGGAGACCAGGAAGGCCATTTCCAGGGACTGCTTGTGGTTCAGGCGCGGGTCGCAGACCGACTCGTACAGGTCGTCGAACTGTTCCTGGCGGATCGGGTCGGCGCCTCCGAGGCACTCGGCCACGTCGTCGCCGGTCATTTCCACGTGCAGGCCGCCCGGGTAGGTGCCCAGCGAGTCGTGAACCTCGAAGAAGCCGCGGACCTCGTCCATGACGTCGTCGAACTTGCGGGTCTTGTAGCCGTTTTCACTGGTGACGGTGTTCCCGTGCATCGGGTCGGTGACCCAGAGGACCTGGGCGCCGGAGGCGGTGACCTTCTCGACCAGGTTCGGCAGCTTCTCGCGGATGTTCTTCGCGCCCATGCGCGTGATGAAGGTCAGGCGGCCCGGCTCGCGGTTCGGGTCCAGCTTCTCGATGAGCGCCAGGGCGTCCTCGGGAGTGGTGGTCGGGCCGAGCTTGACACCGATCGGGTTGCGCACGCGGGAGAGGAAGTCGACGTGCGCGCCGTCGAGCTGGCGGGTGCGCTCACCGATCCACAGGAAGTGGCCGGAGGTGTCGTAGGGCAGCTCGGTGCGCGAGTCGGTGCGGGTCAGCGCGCGCTCGTAGTCGAGCAGCAGGGCCTCGTGGGAGGCGAAGAACTCGGTGCGCTTGAGCGCCTCGAAGTCGGCGCCGCAGGCGTCCATGAAGCGCACGGCGCGGTCGATCTCGCCGGCCAGCTGCTCGTAGGCGGTGTGCGCCGGGTTCGCCATGAAGCCGGCGTTCCACGAGTGCACGGAGCGCAGGTCCGCGAAGCCGCCCTGGGTGAAGGCGCGGATCAGGTTCAGCGTGGCCGAGGAGGTGTTGTAGGCCTGGACCATGCGGCGCGGGTCGTGGGCGCGGGATTCGGGGGTGAACTCGTAGCCGTTGACGATGTCGCCGCGGAATGCCGGCAGGGTGACCCCCTCGCGGGTCTCGTCGTTGGAGGAACGCGGCTTGGCGAACTGCCCGGCCATGCGCCCCATCTTGATGACCGGCATCGAGGCGCCGTAGGTCAGCACGACGGCCATCTGCAGGATGGTCTTCACGCGTGCGGAGATCTTGTCGGCGGTGGCGCCGTCAAAGGTCTCGGCGCAGTCGCCGCCCTGCAGCAGGAAGGCCCGTCCCTGTGCGGCCTCGGCCAGGCGCTCGCGCAGCACGTCGACCTCGCCGGCAAAGACCAGCGGCGGGCGGGAGCCGAGCTCGGACACGGACTCGGCATAGTGCGGGTGCTCGCTCCACGTCGGCTGCTGGGCGATGGGCAGGGTGCGCCAGATGTCCAGTGCGGGGTCGGCAGCGGGACCGGCCGGTGAACGTCCGGGCATTGAGGAAGTCGAAGATAGCTGAGTCACTCTCCAAGGGTAAACCGCTGCGGGGCCCGCCGGGGCATTCATGGCGTAACCGATGGACGCATCGGGTTCACAGTCCCGGCCGCGGAGGCCGATCCGGCTACTTCTTCTTGCCTGCCTCGCGGCGTTCGGCATCCAGCTGCGCCTTGACGGTGGCGGCATAGGTGTCGGCGTATTCCTGGCCGGAGAGGCGCATGATCGCGTACATGATCTCGTCGACCACCGAGCGCTGCACGAAGCGGTCCTCGCTCATCCCCGCATAGCGGGAGAAGTCCAGGGGCTCGCCGATGATCATGCCCACGCGGCGGATGTTCGGGACGCGCTTGCCGATGGGCTGGACCTTGTCGGTGCCGATCATGGCGATCGGGATGACCGGGACCCCCGCCTCCAGGGCCAGCTTGGCGACCCCGAGCTTGCCGCGGTACAGCCGCCCGTCGGGACTGCGCGTGCCCTCGGGGTAGATGCCCAGCAGGGATCCGTCGAGCAGCGCCTGGGCTCCGGCGCCCAGCGAGTGCGCGCTGGCCGCCCCGCCGGAGCGGTCCATCGGTATCTGGTTGATCATCCGGAAGAACCAGGCGGTGATCCGGCCCTTGGGGCCCTTGCCGGTGAAGTAGTCCATCTTCGCCAGGAAGATCACCGGGCGGCTCACGGCCACGGGCAGGAAGATCGAGTCGGAGACGGAGAGGTGGTTGCTGGCCAGGATCGCGCCACCGGACTCCGGAATGTTCTCCAGCCCCTTGACCCAGGGGCGGAAGAACACGTTCACGAGCGGCCCGACGATGAACCGCTTCATAAATTGGTAGAACATGTTGGACGTGCCTTCCGGGCCGAGGGTGCTACGGGCTTCCACCGGGGCGGGTGCGTGCGGTGCCCGGGTGTGTGCCCGGAGACCTGGTGTTGATCACGCCGTTCTCGGTTAGGCTCTAACTGTAGGCAAAACTACGCCATCGGTCACACTCGGCGCGACGCGGTGCCGGTGGGACCCGGTGCCCGTTCCCCCTTACGATCCATGCAGGAGCACGCACCCGCCATGCCTCAGACACCAACGGCCGCCGGCCCCAACGCACCCTTCCACCATGCCGGGACCAACGGCGCCGCGGTCATGGTGCTCCACGGCTTCACCGCCGGCCCGGCGGGGCTGCTGCCCTGGGCCCGGGCCTTTGCCGAGGCCGGATACACCGTGAGCCTGCCGCTATTGCCCGGGCACGGCACCCGCTGGCAGGACCTGGCGGCCACGAAGTACACCGCAATCCTCGACGCCGTGCGCCGGGAACATGCGGCCCTGGCGGCCACCCACGCACGCGTCTACGTCGCCGGGCTGTCCATGGGCGGCGCCCTGGCGCTGAACCTGGCCTCGACCCATGCCGTGGCGGGGCTCGCGCTGGTCAACCCGGGACTGACCCTGTCCTCCCCGCTGGCGCCCTTCACCGGGGTGCTGCGCCACCTGTCCCCGACCGTCGCGGCGATCGCCAACGACATCGCCAAGCCCGGCGGCGACGAGCACGCCTATGACCGCACCCCGGTGGGCGGGGTGCACGAGTTGCGCAAGCTCTTCAGGGACACCATCAAGCGGCTGCCGCAGGTGGAAGCCCCTGTGGTGGTGTTCCGCTCGGACACCGACCACGTGGTGCCCGAGTCCAGCCTCGAGGTGCTGCGCGCGGGGCTCGGTGCGGGTGTCCACCTTGAGGTGAACCGGTTGACGCGCAGCCTCCACGTGGCCACGCTTGACTATGAGGCGGAAGAGATTTTCGCCCGTTCCATCGAGTTCTTCCAGGAAGTTGACGGCAGCAGGCCATGACCAACCCCATGCACGAGCCGGCAGGATCCGGCGACTCCGACGATTCGGTGTGGGAGGACCTGGTCCGCCGGCTGGAGGCGACGCCCGGCGACACCGCAGCACACGCTTCCGGCGACTCCCCCGCGGCGCCCGGCGACAACGCCCCGAGGGGCGTGGACCCGGAGCTCTTCCGGATGCACCCGGCGTTGGGCGGACCGCGTGACCACGAGCTGGCGGAGCAGGACGAGGGCGCGTTCATCCCCGAGGATCCCCCGGCCCTGGGTTCGGGAAACCCGCTGCTGACCCTGGCCTGGTCGTGTGCCGCCGGTGCCCCGATCGCCCTGCTGCTGTTGGCCATCTTCTGGCGCCGGGCGCCGATTCCGCTGTGGATCGGCCTGGTCGTGGTGGCGGTCGCCGCCGCGGTGTTCCTCTTCGCCCGGCTGCCGCGCCACCGCCAGGAAGGCGACGACGGGGCGCGCGTGTAGCCGCGCCCCGGGGATTGTTGCGTATCGGGGAAAATGCCCGTAAGTTACTTGTCAGTAAGCAATGTGTGACCCGAACCACTAGGATGGGTGACATGGGGGAAAAGGGTTGGCGGGCACGCGCAACACCGCCCCGGAACCGAAGGAGCTCCAAATGCAGGAATTAACAGTCCCCCCGCTGGTGGAGAACCCGCCGCAGACCAACATCACCGACCTGCTCCTGCGCCATGCCCGGTCCGCCGCCGACCCGGCGCTGCTCTCCAAGCCGGGCCCGAACGGGACCTGGATCGACATGCCGGCCTCGGAATTCGCGGCGGAGGCCTCCGCCCTGGCCAAGGGGTTCATCGCCTCCGGCATCGCACCGGGGGCACGGATCGGCCTGATGGCCCGCACCCGCTACGAGTGGACGCTCGTCGACTTCGCCATCTGGTTCGCCGGCTGCGTCACGGTTCCGGTCTACGAGACTTCCTCCCCCAGCCAGGTCGCCTGGATCCTGGGCGACTCCCACGCGGTTGCCGCCGTCGTGGAGGCCCCGCGCCATGAAACCGTCGTGCGCCAGGCCGCCCACCAGGAGGGCCTGGAGAAGCTGGAACACGTGTGGCAGATGGACGGCAACGGGCTCGACGCGCTGCGCGAGGCGGGCAAGGACGTCGAGGACGCGGTCTTGGAGGAGCGTCGCTCGGCAGCCGGCCTGGACTCGCTGGCCACCATCATCTACACCTCCGGCACCACCGGGCGGCCCAAGGGCTGCGAGCTGACCCACTCGAACTTCGTCGAGCTCAGCGACAACGCCGCCGCCGAGCTTCCCGAGGTCGTCTACCCGGGCGCGGCAACCATCATGTTCCTGCCGCTGGCCCACGTCTTTGCCCGCTACATCTCGGTGCTCGCGGTGGCCGGCGGGGTCAAGGTGGCCCACACCGCCGACGTGAAGAACCTGCTGCCGGACCTGCAGTCCTTCCAGCCGAACTTCATCCTCGCGGTGCCCCGGGTCTTCGAGAAGGTGTACAACTCCTCGATGCTCAAGGCCGAGGACGCCGGCAAGGGCAAGATCTTCCACGCCGGCGCCGACACCGCCATCGCGTTCTCCCGCGCCGAACAGGACGGCAAGGTCCCGCTGGGCCTCAAGCTCAAGCACAAGCTCTTCGACGTGCTGCTCTACGGCAAGATCCGTGCCGCGATGGGCGGGAAGGTCGTGCACGCGGTCTCCGGCGGCGCGCCGCTGGGCGAGCGGCTGGGGCACTTCTTCCACGGCATCGGCCTGACGGTGCTGGAGGGCTACGGCCTGACCGAGACCACCGCCCCGATCACGGTGAACACTCCCAAGAACCTGAAGATCGGCACCGTGGGGCGCCCGCTGCCGGGCAACGCCGTGCGGATCGCGGAGGACGGCGAGATCCTGGCCAAGGGCTTCTGCGTGATGCGCGGCTACTACAACCGCCCGGACCTCGAGGCGGAGACCTTCGCCGACGGCTGGTTCCGCACCGGGGACATCGGCGAGCTGGATGCCGAGGGCTTCCTGCGCATCACCGGGCGCAAGAAGGAAATCATCGTCACCGCCAGCGGCAAGAACGTGATCCCGGCACTGCTGGAGGACCAGATCCGCGCCGACGCCCTGGTCTCCCAGTGCGTCGTGGTCGGCGATGCCCGCCCGTTCATCGCCGCGCTGGTCACCCTGGACGCGGAGGCGCTTCCGGGCTGGCTGCAGCGCCACCAGCTGCCCGCCGGTACCACCGTCGCCCAGGCCGCGGAACTTCCGCAGGTCCGCGACGCGATCGCCGCGTTGGTGGAAAAGGCCAACGCCGCGGTCTCGCGGGCCGAGGCCATCAAGGAGTTCCGCATCGTGCCCGAGGATTTCACCGAGGGCTCCGGACACCTGACCCCGTCGCTGAAGATCAAGCGCGCCCAGGTGCTCAAGGACTACGAGTCGGTGCTCGAGGAGATCTACTCGGGGTCCAAGCCGCGCGCCTAGCGCCGGATCCGCACCACCGCACGCGCGGGCCGGCACACCCAGGCCCAGCAGCGCGTTTTCCACGACCTCGCTCAGCGCCGGGTGGATCCAGAACTGCCCGCGGGCCATGGTGGCCACGTCCAGGCCGGTCGCCATCGCCTGGATGAGCGGCTGGATCAGCAGCGAGGCCTCGTGTCCCATGACGTGGGCGCCCAGCAGCAGGCCGGTGTCCCGGTGCGCCAGCAGCTTCACGATGCCTTCCTCGTCCTCCATGGCCCAGCCATAGGCGGTGGACCCGTAGGGCTGGAGCACGGAGAGCACGGCGTCGTCCCCGTGCTCGGCGCGCGCCTGCTCCTCCGTGGCGCCGACGTAGGCGATCTGCGGGTTGCTGAACACCGCCGCCGGCACGAAGCGGCGGTCCATGGGCCGCATCGCGTCGGGGTTCTCCAGGTTGTGGATGACCACGCGGGCCTCGCGGTTTGCCACGTGCTTGAGCTGATCGGTGTTTGCCGCATCTCCCAGCCCGAAGAGCCCGGGCACAGGGATTCCCGCGGCCAGGACACGCTGGTACTCGTCAACCACCAACGAGCCGTCCTGGCGCAGGTCGAACCCGACCTCCGCGGCCCCGAGCCTGTCGGTGTTGGGCGTCCGCCCGGTGGCCACCAGCACCACGTCGGCCTCAAGCTCCAGGGGCTGCCCGTCGCGCTCCAGGCGGACCTTCAGCATGTCCCCCTGCTTGTCGATGCCCTGCAGCGCCGCGTTGAGTTCGAGCCCCCAGCGCTTGGAGGCGGCCCGGGTGAAGGCCGCGGAAATGTCGGCGTCCTGCCGGCGCATCAGGGCGCCGGAGCGGTTGACCTGAACGACCTCGCTGCCCAGGGCGGAGAAGACGGCGGCGAATTCGCTGGCGATGTAGCCGCCGCCGAGGATCACCAGGCGCTTGGGCAGCTCGGCCAGGCGCATGATGGTGTCCGAGGTGTGCACCCCGGGCAGTTCGATGCCCGGCACCTGCGGCAGCACGGCGCTCGAGCCGGTGGCGATGACGAAGTTGTCTGCGGTGATGCTCTCCCCGCTTTCCGTGCGCAGTTCGTTGCGCGAGACGAACCTGACGTGCTCGGTGTAGAGCGTGACGTTCTCAAGTTCCTTGGCGCGGTAGTTCTTGCCGGCCTCGGAAATGGCGTCGATGCGCCCGAAGATGCGGTCCCGCATGGATGCCCAGTCGGCCCCGTCGAAGCTCATCGAAACGCCCAGGCGCTTGGCCTCGGCGACGGATGCGGCCAGCTGCGCCGGGTAGACGAACATCTTGGTGGGGATGCAGCCGACGTTCAGGCAGGTGCCGCCGAAGGTGCCGGCATCGATGATTGCCACCTTCCGCCCGTTCCAGTGCTCGGTGATCAGCGAGTTCCCGGATCCGGATCCGATGATTGCCAGGTCGTAATGTGCCATGGGGTGCTTAGTTCTCCTCAAGGATGGTGGAAAGTTCGTCGACAAGTTGGTCAAGGGCGCGCCGGGTGGCTCTCCGAGGGGCCCGCGCAGGGGTCGCGGGGATGCCGAGTGATGGGTCGTGGGGCAGCAGGACCAGTGGCCGGTCCAGGTCCGCCGGGAGCTGCAATGCCGCCCCGTCCGCGGCACCGAGGTTAACAACAACCAGTGTGCGTGCCGGCATTCCCTTCCTGTTGTTGGCCTCCAGCCAGCGCAGCTTTTCGCCCAGGACCGTGGTCACCTCGGGGTCCGCCGGGGAAACGAGCACCAGGGCGTCGGTGTCGCCCAGCATTCCGGCGAATGCGGCGCGGGCGAGGCCGGGACCGGCCGTCCGGAACCGCCAGCCCTTGCCTTCGGTCCGGCGCCCGAGGGCGGCGGCCAGGGTCTTGGCGCCCGCATGTTCCGCCAGGGAAACCAGCGTGATGACCTTGTGGTCCCGCGGCGTGGGTGCGGGACCGGCTGAAGGCGCCGGGGCGTCCGCGGACGAGGGAGCGGAGTCCTCCGGCAAGATATCTGCTGCTTCCGCGCCTGCGTCGGCATCGGCATCCGGCTCGGGCTCGGACTCGGGACGGGATTCGGGATCGGCGTGGCCTGCGGCCGCATCCCCCGGGGCATCAGCTTCCGGTTCGGTAGGCCCGGCGGATTCGGCTTCCACTGCATCGGCTACGGCGGTTTCGGATAGCGTGGCCTCGGCTTCGGCTGCCGTGGCTTCGGCTGCCGTGGCTTCGGCTGCCGTGGCTTCGGCTGCCGGGGCTTCGTGTTCCGGGATATCCCCCGCGGCGGCGGGCCGGGCAGCTGCGGGCGTTGGTTCATCGGCCGGTGCCGGCGGCGGATTCTCGGTGGCGGTCCGGGGCTCGGCGTGCGGCGCCTCGGCCACGGCCGCCTCGTCGGCACCTGCGGCTTCCGGTGGCGCCGGGCGTGCCCGCCGCGCGAACCACCGTGCAATGAAACCTGCCCGATTGACGGCCATGGGACCCCACTCCTTCCAACGGCGGTCCGCTCTCGGTCCGCCGCCTGCTCTTTGCCCCTGGTGCATCCACTGGCAATTGGCACCCTAACACGCAAGCGAGGATGGACCGCGCCCCGGTCCCCGGATCCGGGGCGGGCGCGGTCCATCCTCGCGCACATTGCATTGGTTGTTGCGGTGCCGGCCCTCCAGGGGACGGCCGGCACCGTGTGGCTATGCCGGGTCGATGACCACCAGCAGGTCCCCGCCCTGCACCTGGGCGGTGCCGGCGATCGCCAGGCGGGCCACGGTGCCGGCGACCGTGGAGGTGATCCCGGCCTCCATCTTCATGGCCTCGATGGTGGCGACGGTGCCGCCGACCTCGATGCGGTCGCCCACGGCCACCTGGGCGGTGACGGCGCCGGCGAACGGGGCCGCAACGTGCCCGGGGTTCGCCGAGTCGGCCTTCTCCGCGGCAACCACCGTGGATTCCACCGACGCGTCGCGCACCAGGAGCTGGCGGGACTGGCCGTTGAGCGTCACCGTCACGGTGCGCATGCCCTTCTCGTCGGCATCGGAGATCGACTGCAGGATCACCAGCAGGCGCACTCCCTTGCCCAGGGACACCACATGCTCGCGGCCCTTGACCAGGCCGTAGAGGTAGTCGCGGGTGTGCAGGACCGACAGGTCCCCGTAGTTCTCCACGCTGGCCGCGAAGTCACGCGTCGGGCCGGCAAAGAGCAGGCGGTTCAGCGTGGCGCGGCGGGTGTCCGAGTCGGCAGCCAATGCGGCGGAGTCCTCGGCCGAGAGTTCCTCGACGTGCGGGCGCACGACGCGCCCCTCCAGGGCCTTGGAGCGGAACGGCTCGGGCCAGCCTCCCGGAGGATCGCCGAGTTCCCCGGAGAGGAACTGGATGACCGAGTCCGGGATGTCGAAGGACTTCGGGTCCTTCTCGAATTCGGCCGGGTCCACGCCCATGCCCACCAGCTGCAGGGCGAGGTCGCCGACGACCTTGGAGGACGGGGTGACCTTGACCAGGCGGCCCAGGATGGCGTTGGCCGCGGTGTACATGTCTTCGATGGCCTCGAAGCGCTCCCCCAGGCCCAGCGCGATGGCCTGCTGGCGCAGGTTGGAGAGCTGGCCCCCGGGGATCTCGTGGCGGTAGACGCGGCCGGTCGGGGCGGCGAGCCCGGACTCGAACGGCGAGTACATGGTGCGCACCGATTCCCAGTAGGGTTCCAGCGACGCGGCGGCCTCCAGGGAGATGCCGGTGTCGCGCTCGGTGTTCTCCAGCGCCGCGATCAGCGCGGAGGCCGATGGCTGGGAGGTGGTCCCGGACATCGATGCGGCCGCGACGTCCACGGCGTCGACCCCGGCGTCGATGGCTGCCATCAACGTGGCGGACTGGCCGCCGGCGGTGTCGTGGGTGTGCAGGTGCACCGGCAGGTCGAAGCGCTCGCGCAGGGCGGTGACCAGCTTCGCGGCCGCGGCCGGACGCAGCAGCCCGGCCATGTCCTTGATCGCCAGGATGTGCGCCCCGGCGTCGACGATCTGCTGCGCCAGGTTCAGGTAGTAGTCCAGCGTGTACAGGTCCTCGGCCGGGTCCAGTAGGTTGCCGGTGTAGCACAGCGCCACCTCGGCGACCGCGGTGCCGGTCTCCCGGACCGCCTTGATGGCCGGGGCCATCTGCGAGACGTCGTTGAGCGCGTCGAAGATGCGGAAGATGTCGATGCCGGTGGCGGCGGCTTCCTTCACGAACGCGTCGGTGACCTCGGTCGGGTACGGGGTGTACCCCACGGTGTTGCGTCCGCGCAGCAGCATCTGCAGCGGGATGTTCGGCAGCTCGGCACGCAGCAGCGCCAGGCGCGCCCACGGGTCCTCGCCCAGGAAGCGCAGCGAGACGTCGTACGTCGCCCCGCCCCAGACCTCCATGGAGAACAGCTGCGGCATCACGTGCGCGTACGCCGGGGCCGCGGCCAGCAGGTCGCGGGTGCGCACGCGGGTGGCCAGCAGCGACTGGTGGGCGTCGCGGAAGGTGGTGTCGGTGACCGCCACGGCCTTCTCGGCGCGCAGCGCCCTGGCGAAGCCCTCCGGGCCCAGTTCCAGCAGGCGCTGGCGCCACCCGGCGGGCGGGGTCTGGTCCGAGGGGCCGTCAAACGGGCTGCGCTCCGGCTCGGAGGCCTTGTCCCCGGGGAATGCCGGGAGCTTCTTGCGCGGGTCGATGCCCTCGATGCGCTCACCGTTGGGCTGGTTCACCGTGACGTCGGCCAGGAACGCGAGCGCCTTGGTGCCGCGGTCCTGGGACTTCTTCCCGGCCAGCAGCTCCGGGTGCTTGTCGATGAAGTCGGTGGCGGCCTCGCCGGCCAGGAAGGCCGGGTCGTCGAGCACGTTCATGAGGAACGGGATGTTGGTGGTCACGCCGCGGACGCGGAACTCGGCCAGCGCCCGGCGGGCGCGGGCCACCGCGGTGGCGAAGTCGCGGCCGCGGCAGGTGAGCTTGACCAGCATCGAGTCGAAGTGCGGGGAGACCTCGGCGCCGGTGTAGATGGTGCCGCCGTCCAGGCGCACGCCGGAGCCGCCGGCGGAGCGGTAGACCGTAATGGTCCCCACGTCCGGGCGGAAGCCGTTGGCCGGGTCCTCGGTGGTGATGCGCGACTGCAGGGCGACGCCGCGGATCTGCAGGTCCTCCTGGCGGATGCCCAGGTCTTCCAGGGTCTCGCCGGCTGCAATGCGCATCTGCGCCTGTACCAGGTCGACGTCGGTGATTTCCTCGGTGACGGTGTGCTCGACCTGGATGCGCGGGTTCATCTCGATGAACACGTGCTGTCCGGCGCGCTCGCCCACGGTGTCGACCAGGAACTCCACGGTTCCGGCGTTCTGGTAGTTCAGCGCCTTGGCGAACTTCACGGCGTCGGCGTAGAGCGCCTGGCGGATGTTCTCGTCCAGGTTCGGGGCCGGGGCGATCTCGATGACCTTCTGGTGGCGGCGCTGCAGCGAGCAGTCGCGCTCGAAGAGGTGCACGACGTTGCCGTGCTCGTCGGCCAGGATCTGGACCTCGATGTGGCGCGGACGCAGGACTGCCTGCTCCAGGAACACCGTCGGGTCGCCGAAGGCGCTTCCGGCCTCGCGCATGGCCGCAGAGAGCGACTCGGCAAGCTGGTCGCGGGTGTCGACACGGCGCATGCCGCGGCCGCCGCCGCCGGCAACTGCCTTGACGAAGATCGGGAAACCGATCTTGTCGGCCTCGGCGGTGAGGTACTCAAGGTCGTCGCTGGGGTCCGAGGACTGCAGCACCGGAATGCCGGCCGCCCGTGCGGCACGCAGCGCGGCAACCTTGTTGCCGGCCAGTTCCAGCACCTCCGCGGCGGGGCCAATGAACTTGATGCCCGCTTCCGCCGCGGCACGCGACAGGTCCGGGTTCTCGGACAGGAATCCGTAGCCCGGGTAGATGGCATCCGCGCCGGCTTCCTTGGCGACGCGGATCACCTCGTCCACGTCCAGGTAGGCGCGGACCGGGTGGCCCTCCTCGCCGATCCGGTAGGCCTCGTCGGACTTCTGGCGGTGGATCGAGTTGCGATCCTCGTAGGGGTAAACGGCGACAGTCTTCGCGCCCAGCTCATAGCCGGCACGGAAGGCGCGAATTGCGATCTCGCCGCGATTGGCTACCAAGATCTTCTTAAACATGGCGCTCCTGCGAAATGACATAGTGATGAATGACGCGCACGAATTTCAGGGTTTGAACTCGTGTTTTCGGTGCCGGTCGTGTGTGGTCCGGCATCCAACGACACACACTACCGTGACGGGGCACACCCATGGCAAAAGATTGCGGCGGTCACGAAACACTGGTGTCAGCCGGTCGTTGGGACAGGTGGCGGCAAAGGATCCAGAAGCCGATTATGATGTTGAGGGAACCAACTCGTTAAGTCGCGAGCAACTAACAGTAGAAAAGGGCGTGGTCCGTTCCGTGCAGGTAGTGAGCATTAGCAGCCTTAAAGGTGGCGTAGGGAAGACCTCCGTTACATTGGGGCTCGCTTCGGCCGCCCTCGCCGCTGGTATCCCCACACTCGTGATCGACCTGGACCCGCACGCCGATGCCAGCACCGGCCTGGGCGTGCGCGCCGACGGCAAGATGACCATCGGGCGGATGCTCAAGGCCTCGCGCAAGGCGAGCCTTTCCGACAACATCGTCTCCAGCTCCTGGCAGGCCAAGGCCGTTTCCAAGCGTTCGCTGACCCGGGTCCCGGTGCTCGATGTGGCCGTGGGCGATGCCTACACCGGCGTCTACGACCGCCCCGACCTGCGTGCCCGCGACTTGCGCCGGCTGACCCAGCTGCTCTCCAAGACCTCCGGTTACGCGCTGGTGCTCATCGACTGCCCGCCATCGCTCAACGGACTGACCCGGATGGCATGGAGCGCCAGCGACCGCATCCTGCTGGTTGCCGAGCCGTCGCTGTTCTCCGTGGCCGGCACCGAACGCACGCAGCGTGCCCTGGAAATGTTCCGCAAGGAATACGCTCCGGATCTCGGGCGCATCGATGTGGTCGCCAACCGGGTGCGCAAGGATTCGGACGAGCACCGCTTCCGCCTGACCGAAATGCGTTCCATGTTCGGCACCTCGGTGCTGAGCCCCGAGCTTCCCGAGTTCGCGGACTGGCAGCAGATCCAGGGCGCGGCATACTCCGTGCACCAGTGGCCGGGCAGGCCCGCGCAAAAGACTGCCGGGCTGTTCGACGAGTTGCTGCGCAACATCACGGACACGGCCGGGAAGCCTTCTAGCAGCTAGCCGGCGCCCCGCCGCGCCACGGTCCCGAAACGCAAAACCGCCCCAACACTCGCCCGCGCAATGCCCGGGCAACGAAGGGGCGGTTTTTTGCTGGTTGAACTCCACCTTGCGGGCACCGGCATCGTCGCGGGCATGAAAAAGGACGAGGCCGGAAGCCACCTGCGCGTTGGCGCATCGGCGGCATCCGGCCCCGTCCACAAGAATTCGTGTGCGGGCCAGAACCTAGCTGGCGGACCGCTTTGCTGCGCGACGCAGGGCCAACTCATCCCCCGGGAAGTCGGTGGCACGTTCGCTGGGAAGCTGCGACAGAGATCCCTCAACCTCACGCCACACTCGCCCAACGGCGATGCCGAAGACGCCCTGGCCGCCCTGGACCAGGTCGATGACCTCGTCCGCGGAGGTGCACTCGTACACCGAGGCACCGTCACTCATCAACGTGATCTGGGCAAGGTCTTCCACCCCGCGCTCGCGAAGGTGTCCGACCGCGGTCCGGATCTGCTGCAGGGACACCCCGGTGTCCAGCAGCCGCTTGACGACCTTGAGCACCAGGATGTCGCGGAAACCGTAGAGGCGCTGCGATCCCGAGCCCTTGGCACCGCGGACGGCAGGTTCGACCAAGCCGGTACGTGCCCAGTAGTCGAGCTGGCGGTAGGTGATGCCAGCCGCCTTGCAGACGATCGGGCCCCGGTATCCGGCGTCTTCATCGAGAACCGGCAGGTCCTCGGTGAAGAGGAGTCCTTGGGTATTGCGAAGGGACGCGGCATGCGTAGGTAAGGCCGCGTGTTGGTCGTCCGTGGGATTCATTGGAATCTCCTTGCTCAAGCATCCCCGTGAGGGAAAGAGGGCTGCCGGGCGTGGAACGACTCCGTTGCGAGTGAAACCGAAATCCGCGGATGGCAATCCTTGGGAAACTTATGCTTCGACGGTACGACTACATTGGGGCCGCGTCAAAGACCTTCAAGCTTAACTTGAGGCGTGTCGCGGACGGTCGTCTATTTATCGAAGTCTTCGGGCTCGACCTCGTTGAGGAATTCCCGGAACTCGCGCACCTGGTCTTCCTCCCCCTCGGCGACCTCGGCGTCCTCCGAGACCATCACCGAGGCTTCGTCGAGCACCTGGTCGTCACACAGGATCGGGCATTGCGCCCGGAGCGCCAGGGCGATGGCGTCGGAGGACCGGGCATCGACCCGAACGTCGTCGGCAAAGACCAGTTCCGCGGTGAAGACCGCGTTGAGAACCGAGACGATCTCCACACGCACCAAAGTCGCGTGCAAGGCCTGGAGGGTCGAAATCATCAGGTCGTGGGTCAACGGGCGCGGCGGGACAATGCCCTGCTGGAACATGGCGATGGCCGAAGCCTCGGGGGCGCCGATCCAAATCGGCAGGTGGCGTTGGGTGTTGGCTTCCTTGAGCAGGACAAGCGGCTGGTTGGAGGGAAGTTCGATGCGAACTCCGACAACTTCAAGTTCTTGCATGGTTCGCTCCTTAACTCGGGTCGCTGCAACTTGCAGCCACCGTGTGTCCGGCCTAGTGATCCAACTTGGCGATGGCGCCGTTGACCAACGCACCATGCAATGCCATGCAGGCATCGCTGATTTCGCGGGCGGTCTCCGCTGCCCTGGCACGCGAGGCGACATCCCCGCGGCTCATGTGGGGGGCCACGACGCGTTCAACCAGTCCCACTTCGCGGTCGGCCGCCGCGCGGAAGGCCCGCAAGTGCCGCGGCTCGATGCCGTGCGCGGCAAGCGCTGCGGAGGCCGCGGCAATCTTTTGTGCGTGCTCGTCGAAGCGATCGTTTTCCGGCGCGATCATGCCGAAGGCCAGCAGGTCGTTGACCAGCTCCGGGCTGGCGCCGCACAGTCCCTGTAACTCGGCCTTGGTCACCGGGCGGGTGCGGGCAACCAGGTCCTGGGTCATCTGTTCGCTGATGCTCCGCGGGGCCAAGGTATGGCCGCCGGGCAGTTGCTCGGGCCGGTCACCGGCGTCGACGGCGTCAAGGTAGTCCTTGATGACCTTCAGCGGCAGGTACTGGTCCCGTTGCAGGCCCAGGATGAAGCGCAACCGGCCGACGTCGTCGGGCAGGTACTTGCGGTAACCGGCTGACGTGCGTTGCGGGGTCAGCAGCCCCTTTTCCTCGAGGAAGCGAATCTTGGAGGCCGTGACCTGCGGGAATTCATCATGAAGCTCCGAAAGGACCTCGCCGATATTGAGCGCAACGGCGCGCTGGGTATCGCCGGCAACTACTGCCAGTCGCGGGTTTCGGGCTGCCTGATTCACTACGTTGTCCTGCTTAGTCGCGGGTGTTGGCCGGGTTGTTGGGCAGCGCGTTGTAGAAGGTCAGCCGGAATTTTCCGATCTGAACTTCCGAGCCGTTGGCCAGTCGCACAGAGTCCACGCGGTCGTTGTTGACGTACGTTCCGTTCAGTGAACCGCTGTCCAAGACGCTGAAACCTTCGGCATCACGAATGAACTTGGCGTGCTTGCGCGAGACCGTGACGTCGTCGAGGAAGACCGCCGCATCCGGGTGGCGTCCCGCCTGGGTCACGTCCTGGTCCAGGAGGAAGCGTGCGCCCTGGTTCGGTCCGGAGTGGGCAATCAACAACGCGGAACCTTGCGGCAGGGCGGAGACTGCTGCGCGTTCTTCAACGCTCAGGCCATAGAAGACAACAGGTTCACGCGTCACCGGTGGCAATGCAATTCCCGTTGTTTCGGTAGACGACTCGTGCTGCTGGTTAGGCACCTGAGCTTCAGCCATTTCCGGTCCTCCAAAAATCTTTCTCATAATTCCCTTTGGACGTTGTCCAACCCCAAATTGAGGCAATCGTCCTATCACCAGATTAGCCTACTAGCCACCAGTTGGTTTTCGTGAATAACGGAGCAGTTAATCTCCCCGGTTGGCCTCTCGGCATGGCAGGATGCAAATATGCCTGATTTCGAAAACACAGACCAGTCATCCACGGACGAGTCCCGCAGGTCCGATTCGAAGCCCCGCTGGGGCCTGCGCATTGGGCTGGGTGCCGCCGCGCTCATCCTACTGGCAATCCTCTACCTTGTCGTACGCCTATTCCTGCCCGTTTGGTGGGCAACTAATATCGGAAACCAAACGCAGGGTTCGGTCACCAGCGGAATCATCCTTGGCCTCATATATGGCTTTGTATTCACCTTCGTTCCGCTGCTCGTGGCCTGGCAGGCCCGGTTCAAGAAGGTGTCATGGCCATGGAAGGCCGTCATTGTCATGGTTGCCGTCTTGTTGGCGACCCCGAACCTGCTGACCCTCAGCATCTACGCAAACTCGTCCGGTGCCGCCGCCAAGGCCAGGTCCATGATGGACGTCAGCGCCACGTGGTTCCCGTCCTGGTCCGTCGGTGGCGCGGCCGCCGCCTTGGTGCTCTTCTTGGGCATGGCCGCGTTCTGGCACCTGTGGCGTGCGCGGGGCAAGAAGATGAAGGCCTTGAAAACAGAAATGAAGGGCCAATCCGAGCTGAAGGAAGCGGCTGGGCAGATGCGGGACGATCGATCGACCCCGAACACGGAATCAGGCCGGCACAACCCCCAGACCCCGGCCTGAGCACCTCGGGAAAACCCTGGGGACCCATGTCCTCCGGCTGACCGAAGATACTGCCAACCATCACCCAAGGGCGCCTCGCCAAGCCGTCCCCGCCATTCAGGGGATGACGCTTGGCGGGGCGCCCTTGGTGTCTGCCGCCCAATGGTCGCCGATCGGCATGCAGGTTCCAGCCTCGGGAGGGACGTGCAGCGCCCCCACGCGCCCAGGACCCGGGGACGGAACCTCCCGCGCCCGCGACCCCGCCCGGCCGCTGGCCGGCTTTCCAGGCGCCGCTGCAGCGTGAATGGTCTTGGAGTGGCGAAAGGTAACCACTGTCACAGGTCCAAGGAATTGTTCGCTGGTCCCGGGAGAACGATTACGCGCGGTGGCTTTCGACTGGCCGGCGCAATACCCGGGGTGGCCGGGTGGTGGCAGTCCACGTGGAGAATGAGAAACCAGCAGAAGCACGCAGAAGCGGGAAAGCCCGGAAAGACCCCGTGACATGGAAAAACCCCGGCAGTTCAACGCTACTTCGTTGATCTGCCGGGGTTTTTAACCGGTCGGGCTAGCGGGATTCGAACCCACGGCCTCCTGACCCCCAGTCAGGCGCGCTACCAAGCTGCGCCATAGCCCGGTTGCTTTCGCAGCCGTTCTCCCTCACTCTCGTGAAGGTGCCGTCTGCGAAAAGCTCCGTGATTACCCTACCCTATTTTTTCGACTACTTCGAACGCTGACGCTTTTCGCGCACTCGCATCGACACTTCGATGGGCGTTCCCTCGAAGCCAAAGGTCTCACGAAGCCTGCGGGTAATGAATCGGCGGTACCCGGGATCCAGGAAACCTGTGGTGAACAGCACAAATCGCGGCGGACGCGAGGAGGCCTGGGTACCGAAGAGAATACGCGGCTGCTTGCCTCCGCGCAGGGGGTGCGGGTGCGCCGCCACAAGCTCGCCCAGGAAGGTGTTGAGCTTGCCGGTGGAGATGCGCTTGTCCCACGATTCCAGGGCCGTGTGCAGGGCGGGGACGAGCTTGTCCTTGTGCCAGCCGGTCTTGGCCGAGATGTTCACGCGCGGTGCCCACTCCACGTGCGCCAGGTCGGTTTCGATCTCGCGCTCCAGGTAGCGGCGGCGGTCGTCGTCCATCAGGTCCCACTTGTTGAACGCGAGCACCAGGGCGCGGCCCGAGTCGATGGTCATCTGCAGGATGCGGACGTCCCGCTCGGAGAGGACCTCGTCGACGGCCAGCAGCACGACGGCGACCTCGGCCTTTTCCAGGGCGGCCTGGGTGCGCAGCGAGGCGTAGTAGTCCGAGCCCTGTGCCATGTGCTGGCGGCGGCGGATGCCGGCGGTGTCGACGAAGCGCCAGACCTCGTCGCCGAGCTCGACGAGTTCGTCGACCGGGTCGCGGGTGGTTCCGGCGAGGGTGTCAACGACCACGCGCTCGGAGCCGGCCATCTTGTTCAGCAGCGAGGACTTGCCCACGTTCGGGCGGCCGACCAGCGCGATGCGGCGCGGGCCGCCGCGCGGGATGATCCCGCCGAAGGCGGAGTACTCGGGGAGCTTGGCGACCACGGCGTCCAGCAGGTCGGCCGCGCCGCGGCCGTGCAGGGCCGAGACCGGCCAGGGCTGGCCGAAGCCCAGGCCCCAGAGGAACGACGCGTCGGCTTCCTGGTTGGCGTCGTCAACCTTGTTGGCGACCAGCAGCACCGGCTTCTTCTTCCGGCGCAGCATCTTCACGACTGCCTCGTCGGTGGCGGTCGCGCCGACGCGCGAGTCCACGACGAAGAGGATGACGTCGGCGATGTCGGCGGCGACCTCTGCCTGCTCGGCGACGCGGGCGTGGATGCCCTTGGCGTCGTGCTCCCAGCCGCCGGTGTCGACGACGGTGAAGTTCTTCCCGAGCCACTCGGCCTGGTAGGAGACGCGGTCGCGGGTCACGCCCGGGACGTCTTCCACGACGGCCTCGCGGCGGCCCAGGATGCGGTTGACCAGGGTGGACTTGCCCACGTTGGGGCGCCCGATGATGGCGAGGACCGGTGGGATGACCTCGTCGGCGTCGTCGTCGAAGTCATCGCCCAGGTGCGCCAGCAGTTCGGCGTCCTCGGGGTCCAGGTCGTAGTCGTCGAGGCCGGCCAGCAGCGCGGTGGCGCGTGCGTCGGCATCCTCGTCGCTGATTTCGGCCAGGCGGTCGGCGATGTGGTCCTCGTTGTTGAACGGGACGTACTCGGCGCCGTCGTCCGGAAGCAGGCTCTCACTCATGGTGTGGTTCCTTTGCGTTGCGTGCCTCCACCAAACGCGGAAGCCGGTATCAATTCAAGCATGTACCCCGCCCCGGCGCGCGGCTTTCGCTGCGCACCGGGGCGGGGCCGGTGATCCGCCGGCGGCGGATCGGGAGGTTCAGTTAGTCGGCCTGGGCCTTGATGGCCTCGAGCACGGCGGTTACCGTTTGCTCGAAATCCATTTCCGAGGAATCCACGGTGGCCACCCCGTCGGCGGCGACGTGGAAGTTCACCACGGTCGAGTCCTTGGCGTCGCGGGCGAGCACCTGGGCCTCGAGCTGGGCATCGGACTGGGTTCCGCCCAGCTGCAGGCCGCGGCGGCGCAGGCGCGCCTCCTCGGAGGCGGTGAGCAGGATGCGGGCGTCGGCGTCGGGGGCCACCACGGTGGTGATGTCCCGGCCCTCGGCCACGATGCGCGGGTGCGCGGCGATGATGGCCCGCTGCCGGGCCACCAGTTCCTCGCGTGCTGCCAGGTTGGTGGCGACCGCGGAGACGGCCTCGGAGACGAACGGCTCGCGGATCGCCTCGGTGACGTCGGTGCCGTGGATGGTGACGCGTTCCACGTCGGGATCCGTGGAGATGAACAGGTCCGCGGCCTTGACCGCGGCGGCTACCGCCTCGGCGTCGGTCAGGTCCGTTCCGGCATCCAGCGCATGCCAGGTCACCGCGCGGTACATCGCGCCGGTGTCGAGGTACGCGGCGTCCAGGCGGCGGGCGGTCTCCTTGGAGACCGAGGACTTTCCGCTGCCCGAGGGGCCGTCGACGGCCACCGTGATTTTCTGCATTACTGCACAACCTTCCATCCAAGTGCGCTCAGCACCGTGATCAATTCTTCCCGGCGTCCGGGGATGACGGAGATGTCGACCAGCCCGACCTGGTGCCCGGCGGAGTGTTCCATCCGCAGGTCTTCCATGTTGATGCCGGCGTTCCCGACGTCGGCCAGCAGCCTGGCGACCTGGCCGGGCTTGTCCTTGACCACGACGGTGACCAGGGCGAAGGCTTGCGGCGGGGCGCCGTGCTTGCCCGGGATCCGGGCCTGCCCGGCGTTGCCCTCCCCCATCAGCTCGGCGAGGTCAAGCAGCGCGCCGGGTGCCGAGGGCGCCTCGAGCGTGCCGATGAGCCGGTCCAGGTCCTCGCGCATGCCGCGCAGGATCGGCACCAGGGCCCCGGCATTGTGGCTGAGGATCTGGATCCACAGCTTCGGGTCCGACGCGGCGATCCGGGTGGTGTCGCGCAGCCCGTTGCCCGCCAGCGCCAGCGAGTGCCCCGGTGCGTTCAGCAGCCGGGAGGCAATCAGCGAGGAGGCGACCTGCGGGAAGTGCGAGATCAGCGCGACCGCGGCGTCGTGGTCCTCGGCCTTCAGGCGCGCGACCGTGGCGCCCAGGTCGATGGCCAGCGCCTCGGCGGTCTTCACCGAGTCCCCGCGCGATCCGGCATGGGCGCAGATGACCCACGGCATGGAGGTGAACAGCTCGCCGCGGGCCGATGCCGGGCCGGAGCGCTCGCGCCCGGCCATCGGATGGGTGCCCACGTACCGGCCCAGGTGCTCGGCGGTGATGCGCTCATCGGCCCGCACGGCATCGAGGATCGAGCCCTTGACCGAGGCGATGTCCACCACGGTGGACATCGGGAAGTCGACCAGGGCCTGGGCCACGACGGCGGCCGTGACATCCGGCGGGGCGCCGACGACGACCAGCTCGGGCGCCAGCGGGCGCCCGGGAACGAAGATGGTGCCCGCGCCGATGTCCTGCGCGACGATTTGCGCGCTGGGCGAGGGGTCGGAAAGCCAGACGTTCAGTCCGCGCTGGCTCAACCCCAGCCCGACGCTGGTGCCCAGCAGCCCGGTGCCGATGACCAGAATCGGTCCGGCCAGGTGCGTGGTGGGCATGTGGCTACATCCCCACCATTGCCAGCAGGTGCCCGACTTCCTGGTTGCCCAGCGGGCGGATGGTGCCCTGCTTCTGGTCGCCCAGGCGGATCGGACCGACCTGGACACGGACCAGGCGGGTCACCGGGAAGCCGACCTCCTCGAAGAGGCGGCGGACGATGCGGTTGCGGCCCGAGTGCAGGATGACCTCCACGAGCACGTAGCCCGGGGTGGAGTCGATGAGGCGGAAGGAGTCGACCGACTGCCAGCCGTCCTCCAGCTTGATGCCCTTCTTCATCTGCGCGCCGATGCCCGAGGGCAAGGGGCCGCGGACCTGCACCAGGTAGGTCTTGGGGACCTCGTAGGACGGGTGGGCGAGCCGGTTGGCGGCCTCGCCGTCGTTGGTGAGGATCAGCAGGCCCTCGGTCTGGTAGTCGAGGCGCCCGACGTGGAAGAGCCGCGACTGGCCCTGCTTGCGGATGAAGTCGGAGATGCACTTGCGGCCCTCGGGGTCCTCCATGGTGGAGACGACGTTGCGCGGCTTGTTGAAGACGAAGTACTTCATGTCGGCGTTCAGCTGCAGTCGCATGCCGTCCACGTGCACGGTGTCGCGCTCGGGATCGATGCGGATGCCCGGCTCGGTGATGAGCACGCCGTTGACCTCGACGCGGCCGCCGGCGATCATTTCCTCGCAGACGCGGCGCGAGGCCACCCCGGCGTTGGCCATGACCTTCTGCAGGCGCACGCCCTCGAGGTCCGAGTGCGCGGCGGCAGCCTGTGCCCGCTGGGTCGGCTTGGTGCGCTCGGCGTTGACCGGGCCCAGGTTCTTGCCGAAGCGTTCCTTGCCGAAGGCCTGGGGGCCGGTGTACTTCTTCTTGCCCGGAGCCCCGGCCTTCTTGCCCTGCTTGGGTCCGCCGTGTGCCTTGGACCAGGAACCGGTCGAAGACTCGGAACCGGACTCGGAGCCCGAACGCGGGTTTGACGAGCGTGGATTTTGGTTGGAACGGCCAGCACCGGTTGCTCCTCGGCCGCGGCCGTTGCCGGAGCCGGAGCCTTGTGGGCGCTGGTTGCCGCGGCCTGGGCGGGATCCCTGGTTCATGATCTGTCCTTATGTTGTTTCGTGGTTCGCCTATTGCCAGGGCGAATCAACGTCGTAGTCGTCGATGTCACCCACTCCGGGAAGATGCGGGGAGAGCCTGGGCAGCTCGGAAACGCTGCCCAATCCCAATCTTTCCAGAAAGTACGAGGTGGTCTGATACAACGTGGCACCACTTTCACCGTCGTCGGGTGCTTCGTGGATCAGCCCGCGCGTCAGGAGAGTGCGCACCACCGAATCGACGTTGACCCCGCGAATCGCCGCGATCCTGCCGCGGGAGACCGGTTGCCGGTAGGCGATCACTGCCAAAGTTTCCAGCGCTGCCTGGGTAAGTCTTGCCGTTTGGCCGTCGATGACGAAGCGTGAAACGAAGGGAGCAAAATCACGTCGGGAGAAGATGCGCCAGCCGCCGGCCAATTCACGCAGCTCAAAACCGCGTGGTGTATCCCCACCATCATACTGTGCCCGCAGCTTTTCAAGGGCCGCTGTGACGCGTTCCTCACCGACCTCGAGCACCTGCGCCAGGTGGCCGGCGGAGATGGGCTCGTCGATGACCATCAGCACGGCCTCGATGCCGGCCTCCAGCCCCCCGGGCAGTGCGTCGACGGCCGCCTCGGCGGCCTCCGGCACCCGTCCCGTGACTGGCTCGGCTACGTGGTTCATGCTTTTTCCCCCTGGGAGGCTTGCGCCGAAGTGGTGGATGTCTCTAACGGTTCGGCGGCCGCGGGTTCGTATTCCTCGCGCAGCGCGGCCGGGTCCCAGTCGGCATCGGGTGCCAGCCAGCGCACGTTGAGTGCATCCAGCGGCGCGTCCTGGGAAAAGGCGATGACCTGTTCGCGGTACATCTCCAGCAGCGCGAGGAAACGGGCGACGACCTCCAGGTGGCTGGCGGCGTCCGCAACGAGGGCCGTGAAGCTCAGCGAGCGGTGTTCCTTGAGCAGGGCGGCCAGGATCCCCGCCTGTTCGCGCACCGAGACGGTGCCGCCGTGCAGGTGCCCGATCCCCACCTCGGTGGGTGCCGGGGCCTTCGGCGCCAGGGCCGCGGCGGCCAGTTGCGCCAGCGCCTTGGGGCTGGTCTTGAAGACCAGTTCGGGCAGCAGGGCGGCGAAGTGCGCCTCCAGGCCCGCCTGGCGCGGGAAGCTGGCGGCCTCCTCGTGCAGCTTGTCGGAGATCCAGCCGGCGGCGTGCTTGAACGCCTTGTACTGCAGCAGCCGGGCGAAGAGCAGGTCGCGGGCCTCGAGCAGGGCCATGTCCTCGTCGTTTTCGATCTCGCTGCCCGGCAGCAGGCGCGACGCCTTGAGGTCCAGCAGCGTGGAGGCGATGACCAGGAACTCGGTGGTCTCGTCCAGCGCCTTGGATCCGGCGCGCCCCTGGAGCAGCTTCAGGTAGGCGATGAATTCGTCGGTGACCTCGGCCATGGCGATCTGCGTGATGTCCATCTCCCGCTTGGCGATCAGCGAGAGCAACAGGTCGAAGGGGCCGGAAAAGTTTTCCAGGGAAACCCGAAAGCCACCGGCCGGATCGTCGGGGACGATCCTGCCGGTGGCGGTGTCTTCGGCGGCGGGTGCCGTCATTACGGGGCGCCGCCGCGGGAGATCAGTTCCCTCGCGAGCTGGCGGTAGGCCTCGGCGCCCGGGTGCGCGGCCGCGTAGGTGGTGATGGGTTCGGCCGCCACGTTGGCGTCGGCGAACTTGATGGTGCGGCGGATCACGGTCTCGAAGACGGTGTCGCCGAAGGCCTCGACCAGCCGTCCGACGACCTCGCGGCCGTGCAGCGTGCGCGGGTCGTACATGGTGGCCAGCACGCCGTCGATGGCCAGGGCGGGGTTCAGCCGGTCCTGGACCTTCTCGATGGTCTCCACCAGCAGGGCGACGGCGCGCAGTGCGAAGAACTCGGCGGTCAGCGGGATGATGACGCCGTGGGCGGCGGTCAGCGCGTTGACGGTGAGCAGGCCCAGCGAGGGCTGGCAGTCGATGAGCACGATGTCGTAGTCGTCGGTGACCGAGCGCAGCGCGCGCTCGAGGACCTGTTCGCGGGCGACCTCGTTGACCAGCTGCACCTCGGCGGCAGAGAGGTCGATGTTGGCCGGCAGCAGGTCCACGTTCTCGACGTCGGTGGACAGGATGGCGTCGCGGATCTCGGTCTTGCGGTCCATCAGCACGTTGTAGACGGTGACGTCGAGCTCGTGCGGGTTGGTCCCGAAGCCGGCGGACAGGGCGCCCTGCGGGTCGAAGTCGACCAGCAGCACCTTGCGGCCGTATTCGGCCAGGGCCGCGGCCAGGTTGATGGTGGAGGTCGTCTTGCCGACCCCGCCCTTTTGGTTGACCATGGCGATCACGCGGGCCGGGCCGTGGGATTCCAGTGGCATGGGCTCGGGGAAAATCGTCATCGGGCGACCCGTGGGTCCCAAGGGGGTTGGCTCCTTGAGCAAACCCGCGCCTCGCGACTTGCTGCCCTGTTCCTCGCTCACGGTATGAACCACGCTTCCGTTCGTTGTGCGATCTGGTTGACTACTTCAATCAAGGGTATAGGTTGCGCACCGGCCTTTGCCGAATCGGGCCCACGGCGAGCCTTTACCTTGAAGTAGAGGTGGAATGTTAGGTGCGGCGTCCCGCAGCGACGCGACCGCGCCACCGGGCCTCCCGGGCCGGGGAGGTCCGGCGCCGATTCACCCTCCGCGGCGCCGGACCGTCGCACGGCCCGGCGCCGCGGAGGGCGATGGTCAGGGAAGCCGCGGGAAGGCGGCCTCGAGGGCGTCGAGATCCGCGGCCAGCGTCGGGAGCACGGCCTCGCGTTCGAGGCGGTCCCAGTCCAGGGCGGCAGCCCCCTCGGCCGGAAGCTCGACGGACATCACGCGCTCCGGATCCGCGAAGGTGCTGAAGAAGTCCCGGAACTTGAACTCCCCGCCCACGAGCGAACCGGCCGGAGGCCTGATCCACACCCACGGCACGCCATAGGCCTGGGCGACGATCAGGCCGTGCAGCGAGGTCGAGAAGCACACGGAGGCCCCCGCGATCGCATCCGCGACGCGGTCCGGCGTCTGGGCGACATCCACGGTCCGCACGTTTGCGGGCAGGGCACCGCCCATCTTGGAGACGTGGGCGTAGTGCAGGCACAGGGCGATCCCTCCCGGCTCGGGGGCCGGCCGGGGCGTGTAGTGCCTGCCCAGCAGCAGTGCCGGGTCCCCGAAGACCTCCGGGACCTCCCACCCGAGCTTGGTGCGCAGCTCGGCGGCGGTCAGCCGTCCGCGCACCGCGTGGACGGCCCGGGGCTTCCGGTCCGCCAGGCGGGACGCGGTGGCATCGTCCAACGGCTCGATCAAGCCGCTGCCCCACACGTCCAGGCCGGGGCGGTCCAGGTGGTTCAGCAGCGACCCGACGCCCACGACGCCGCGCCGTCCCGCCTTCTCGCGCTTGATGTTGTCGACGGGGCGGCCGGTCATCAGCTCGGCCAGCCAGGGGCCCACGGCATCGCCGAAGTTCACCCGGCCCTCCCACCAGTAGTAGGGAACGGCCCCGTCTCCGGTTCGGTCGGCGAGCCGCCCCGACGCGTTGGAGGCCCAGGCCAGGGCGAGTTCGACCGTGCCGCCCTTGAGCATGCGCACGTTCAGGTGGTGGCCCTGGGCGCCCCGAAGCGGCTCGAACGACACGGCGTAAACCAGCTTGCCGACCTTGACCTTGGGCGCGAGCGGGACATGGCCCGATTCGGGCACCGCGATCCAGCAGGTGGCTCCCTCCGGGCCCGTCGGCACCGCCGTGCCCAGCCCCGTGCCGTCCGGGCGCTGCAACTGCGCCCGCTGCCCCGGGCCGAGGCCCGAAAGCTGGATCCCGGCGTAGGTGACCCCGTCCTGGACCACGACGTCCATTCCGGCCACGCGCGGGGCCGAGGGGTCCCGGTGGACCGTCCCCCCGACGTCGAACGTGAGGTTCTTGTAGTTTGCGTTGAAGTAGGCGACGGCCCGCGGCGGCATGTCCGTGGCCGGCCAGTCCGCGCTCCACTTGGCGTCGGGAATGTTGCCCGGCTTCTTGCCAAAGCGCACTTCCTCCGACGCGTCGCCGGTGGTCACACGCAGGAACGGACCCCACGCACCACGCCCCATCCCGGTCGCCGGCCCGACGGTCGCGCTGAACCAGGCCCATGCCGTGGCACCGCGGGTCTCCCGGCGCGTGATCCGCGCCTCGACGGGATGCTCCTCGCCGGTGGCGCGTTCCACCACGCGCAGGCTCAGGTCCCCGACGGGCGCGTCGACGCCCAGCAGCGCGGCGCGGCCGGTCAGGGTGAACCCGTCCGGGCCGCCCGCGATGCCCAGCAACTCGGTCTTGGGCCTGATGGCCCCTGCACCGGTGAGGAGATGAGCGGGCAGGTGGCGTTCGATCTCTGCCGGAAGGCACAGCGCCAGCCGCCCGTCCCGGACGGCGTAGAGGGCGGTGCCGGAATCGGCGACAAGCCGGTTGAAGTCCAGCAGCATCCGGGCCGGGGCGTTGAGCAGCAGGTGGTAGCGCACCTGCAGGTCGTGGGCACAGTATGCGGCCACGCCCGGGGAGTAGGCGTCCGCCAGCGATTGGCGGGCACCGGCGGCGAACCGTTCGATTCCCTCCGCGTCGGCCGTGTTCACGAGCCGCTGGACCGCGGAGGGAAGCGTGGAGGTGAAGACGCGGCGCATGAGCCGGTCACGGCGGGCGCCGGGACCGGTGTACTCCAGGATCACCGCGGCCAGGCGGGATGCGGTCTTGAGCTTGTCGTCGAGCGTCTGCTTTCGCGACGTGAGGTTCTGTCCGTCGTCACGTTGGCGGACCATGACGTAGTCGCGGTCGGCGAGAATCGCGAGGTGCCGCGCGTTGAGGTAGGCCGCCGCGGTGAACGGCTGGTCCTCCCCGATCCATTGGTCCTCCGCGAAGCGCGCACCGAGCTTTTCGAGCAGGCTGCGCCGGAACATCTTGACGGGTCCGAGGCTGTCCCACGCGTTGGAGTCGATGAGGTCCGCGTCCAGGGTCGTCTCCCGGAACATCTGGCTGGGGACATGGCGCCCGTTGATCGAGCCGAAACGCCCCAGGGCGACGTCGCCGCCGCCCCGCTCGAGCGCGTCCGCCATGCCCTCCATGGCTCCGGGGGTGAGGACGTCGTCGGCGTCGAGGAAGAACACGAACTCGCCCCGGGCCATTGACAGGCCCGTGTTGCGGGGCCGGCTCGGCCCGCCGGAGGGTTCCTGGTGGAGCACCCGGAGCACGGCGTGGAGCTCGGCGAGCCGGTCCAGGGCCTCGCCGGTGCCGTCGTTGGAGCCGTCATCGACCACGATGACCTCGAGGCCGCCGGACTCGAGCTCCTGGACCACCGCCGACTCGACGGTCTCGGTGATGTAGTCGACGCAGTTGTAGGCGGGGATGACGATCGAGACGCGAACGGCCCCGGGACGTGCGCGGCGCAGGCGGGACAGGATCACTTGGACACCGCCATATCGGCCGCGTGGGCGCCAATGGCCCGGTAGAACTGGTCCATCGCGTCCTGGTTGTATTCGTCGGGGTCGAAGGCCTGCACCTTGATGCCGTCCCGCAGGTAGGCCTCCATGCCGGAGGCGAGGGCGTCGACATCACGGTCGACGACGAGGCCGACCCCGGGCGGCACGGAACTGCCGACGGATCCGAACGCCGTCGTGATGATGGGCAGGCCGAGCGTGCGGGCCTCGAGGATGACCATCGGCTGTCCCTCGTAGTCGCTGGAGAGCACGAAGCAGTCCGCGTTCTTCATCAGGATGTACGGGTTGTCCTGCTGGCCGGCGAAAACGACGTTTCGCTGGACCCCGAGGCTCGCTGCCACGGAGCGCAGGTTGGGCTGCAGGGGACCACTGCCGATCAGCAGCAGGCGCGTGTCCGGGTAGCTGGCGTGGACCTTGGCGAAGGCCCGGATCAGGCGCTCCTGGTTCTTCTCCGGCGACATGCGGCCGACGGTGACAAAAGTCGTCTTGTGGGCGTCTTCCGCGGGGAAGTGCTTCGCGAGCGTCGTCGCGCGCCGGACCTGGTCCTGCAGGACCTCCGGGCCGAATTGCACCGCGAGGCGCTTCAGGGCGTCGGCCAGGTGGGGGCTGTCCAGCACGACCGAGTCGTCACCGGCGGGTTCCGCGGTCATCCGCTCCACGCGGCCCTCGTCGATCGTGTTCACGGCCGAGTCGAACTTGCCCTCCGCAGCGAAGGCGGCCAGGTGCTCCCGGTTCACGTCCGCGAGGTCCGCCGAGACGGAGACGAGGCGGTCGAAGTCCTTGTACGTCGTGAAGACGGCTTCGAGGTGCTTCTTCATCGTCAGCTTGCCGTTGACGTTGCGTCGGGAATCGGACATCAGGTCGTTGTGGAGCCAGATCGTGTGCATTTTCGCCTTGCCGCGCAACAGGATGAAGTCCCAGAACGGCCCATAGCCGCTGAAGTCGACGATGTAGTCGAACCGGCTGTCGCCGAAGCAGCGGCTCCACTCCCGGTCCCAGACGGGGTCCGGGGACGCGCGGTGGTCCCGGCCCGGCTCGAGGCCGGCCTCCAGCTGCTTCTTGTAGCGCGTGCGTTCGGCGAACGTGACGTTGAGCCCGCCTTGGCGCGGGAACTGGCGGGCGCGGGGGTCGATCAGTCCGGCGTTCTTCTTCCGGTCGGCGTTGCGGCTGTAGGAGTAGAGCACGGAGACGTCGTAGCGCTCGTAGTCGATGTTGTTCAGCAGGTTCAGCGCCGAGGTCGTGATGCCGTTGGAGGACATGCCGCCAAGATAGAGCAGGATCGACTCGCGCCCGTCGGCGTGGTCCCGCACGGTTCCGCGCTGTTCGATCCCGTGGAAGACCTGGTCCACCACGCGGCGTGACGATTCACCGTCCTCGAGGGCGACGAACTCCCGCCGGGCGGACTCGTAGCGCTCGCACCACGGGCCGTCCTCTCCGGCGGCGAAGCCAAGGATACGCGCCGCAAGCTCGTCGGTGGTGCGGCTGACCGGTCCCGGCAGGGCCTCGGGCCCGTCGTATGTTCCACGCGTCTCCTCGTAGTCCTCGAGGTCCGGGATGTGGAAGGCGACCGGCCGTCCGGTGGCCAGGAAGTCGTAGAACAGACTCGAGTAGTCGGTGACCAGCACGTCGGTGAGTCCGAGCAGCACGTTCGTCGGCAGGGCGTTGGGGACCAGGCGGCCCGCCGCTTCCGGCGTTCCCGCGGCGGCCCGGTACACCGTCTGATGGACCTTCAGAAGCACCTGGTAGCCGGGACCGAGGCGGTTCTCCAGCTCCTCGACGGCGCCGAGGAGCATTGTGGCGTCGTTGGCCGGGGAGTAGAAGGAGGCGCCTTTCCACGTGGGCGCGTAGACCACGGTCTTTCGCCCGTCGAGGGCGATCCCCGCGTCCGCCAGTTCCGCGCTTGCCCGGGCCCGGTCGGTGTCGGTGACCCGCTGCCGGTCGATCCGCGGGTAGCCGCACTGCAGCAGCGCACCCTCGAAGATGTTCGTCATCCGGTACCCGCGCAGGTACATGTCCCGCATGCGCTCGTTTCCGGCCACGAGATAGTCGGCCTGGACAAAGTTGCGCACGATGTTTCGCGTGTCCGGGGCACCGTTCTCGACGTCGTACCCCATCTTCTTCAGCGGGGTCCCGTGCCACGCGTTGATGTAGGTCTGGCCGGGGCGCTTCATGAACTCCCAGGGGAACGTGGCGTTGTTGATCAGGTACTCGCTTGTCGCGAGCGCCGCGAAGTAGGCCGGTGAGCGGTACTTCACGAAGCGGACACTGCGGTCGCCACGGTATCGCGCGACGGTTTCCGCGTAGTCCTCGAGCGACGAGAGCACCCAGATGTGCTTCAGGTGAGCGGTGTCCGGGCGCGACTTCAGCTCGTGGAAGAGGGCCTCCGGGTTGCACAACATCCCGTTTCCGGAAAAGGACTCGTACAGGACGGTCCCCCGGCGGATCGGGAGCTTCAGGGCGGTCGCGTAGGCCTCGGATGCGGCGGCCTTCCGCGCCTTCTTGGCGAGCTTCTTGAGCGCTTCCTTGGTGTTCAAATCGGTGTGTCCTTCGTGGTGGGGGGCTTCTGGCGGCGGCGGCGCTCGGCCGGGTTCGCGGAGGAACCGGCTGAGGCTATCCGGCGTGCGCATAGTCTCCCCGACGTGGGGTTCGTCGAGGGCGCTGGGCACTGGCTTCTCCTCTGTGGTCGTCATGCCCATGGTCCTTGGCAGGCAGGAAGGGGGCCTCGATGTGGACCCCTATTCGTCGACCTTGCCCTACCGATTCTACTGAATGCCGGTTACGTGAACGCCGCATTTCTCGGCGTCGGCGCGGTCCGGGGCACCGTGCAGGCCCCGGTGCCGGCCTCCTTCGCGGGCCTGTTTGGCCTGGCCCCGGGGGCTGCCCGGGGGTTGCCCGAGGGCAGGTCGGGCGGCCTGCGCGAAGCCGACACGACAGCTCGGGAACGGCCGCCAACGCCCCCACCCCGGGGGGCGACCAGCGGGCCAAAAAGCGAGCGCAGGCCAACCGCCCGGGACCCAAACGACGGCGCCGCCGCACCCGTGCCTCGGGTGGGGCGGGTGCGGCGGCGCGGCCGGTGGAGCAGCTGGTGCTAGTGCTCGTTGGCGGTCAGCGAGAGCTCGTCGAAGGGACGGTCCCCGGCAAGCACCGAGCGGGCCTGCTCCATGTCGATCTCCTTGGTCCACTTGCCGATCAGCAGCGTGGCCACCGCGTTGCCGGTGAAGTTGGTCAGCGCGCGGGCCTCGGACATGAACTTGTCGATGCCCACGATTACGCCCATGCCGTCAAGCAGTTCCGGGCGGTGCGACTGCAGGCCGGCGGCCAGCGTGGCCAGGCCGGCGCCGGTGACCCCGGCGGCGCCCTTGGAGGCGACGATCATGAAGACCAGCAGGGAGATCTGCTCGCCGATGTTCATCGGCATGCCCATGGCGGTGGAAACGAACAGTGCGCTCATGGTCAAGTAGATCGCGGTGCCGTCGAGGTTGAAGGAGTAGCCGGTGGGAACCGTGATGCCCACGACCGGCTTGGAGACCCCGGCGTGTTCCATCTTGGCGATCAGGCGCGGCAGGGCGGACTCGGAGGAGGAGGTGGAGAAGATCAGCAGGTACTCGCGGGCCAGGTACTTCATCAGGGCGAAGATGTTCAGGCCGGTCACGGCGCGCAGCAGCGAGCCCAGGACCACGATGATGAACAGGGCGCAGGTGACGTAGAAGGCGCCCATGAGGATGGCCATGGAGCCGATGGCTGCCCAGCCGGTGGCGCCGACGACCGCGGCGATGGCGCCGAAGGCACCGATCGGGGCTGCCCACATGATCATCATCATCAGGCGGAAGACCACGGCCTGGATGTTCTTGATGGCACCGAGCACCGGCTCGCCGCTCTTGCCCATGGACTGCAGGGCGAAGCCGACGAAGAGCGCCAGGACCAGGGTCGGCAGCACCGGGATGTCGCCCGGGATCAGCTCGAGCAGGAACTTGACGGTGGCGTTTTCGGCGCCGCCGGCGGCGCCCTCGTAGGGCTGCAGCTTCAGGCCGGAGCCCGGGTGGACCAGGTTGCCGACGAACAGGCCGATGGCCAGGGCGAAGGTCGACATGGTGATGAAGTAGAGCAGTGCGAGCCCGCCGACCTTGCCGACCGTGGCGGCCTTGGCGATCGAGCCGATGCCCAGCACGATGGTGCAGAAAATGACCGGTGCGATGATCATCTTGATCAGGGCGACGAAGCCGGTGCCCAGCGGCTTGAGCGCCTTGCCGAGGTCCGGGGCCACCAGGCCGATGGTGGCGCCGGCGACCACGGCAACGATCACCATGATGTACAGCCAGTGGGTGCGGTCCTTCTTGACGGGTGGTTCCTGGTTCCCGATCGGGTCCTTCTCCAGGACTCCGCTCGATGCCGGCGTCGTTGCCATGATGGCTCCTTCTAGGAATGGTGCTGCGGTGTGGGTGTGCGGGCGCCCTGGGGCGCCGTGGGCTCTTCATCCATGGTGGGGCCCGAAGTGATGGAGATCTCTCTTGTGTTCATAATGGTCATGGCGCGTTTGTTGACGTGCCACCCTTGAGGAGCGCGATGTGCGCCGCCGACGGACCACCAGAAGGGGGAAGGCCGCCCATGCCACCAGCCGAGAGCCGATCCCCCGCCGCGCATCCGCGCGGCCGCGGCCCGTATTCGCTGGCCGCGCGCATCTTCGTCGCCCAGCTGGCCCTGGTGGCCCTGGTGGTGTCGGTGGTCAGCGCCGCCGGGTACCTCAACGCCCGCGCCCAGGCGCACGAGTTCGCCGCCAAGCGCGTGCTCTCGGTCGCCGAGACCCTGTCCCACGATCCGTTCGTGATCCAGGCGGTGCAGCGGCCCGACCCCTCGGGGGTGCTGCAGCCCTTCGCGGCGCAAATCCTGGAACACGCCCAGGTGGATTTCGTGACCATCATGGACACCGACCGCACCCGCTACACCCACCCCACCGCCAGCGAGATCGGGCGCAAGTACGTGGGCAGCGTCGAACGCGCCCTGGCCGGTGCCAGCGAGGTGGAGGACTACCCCGGCACGCTGGGGCCCTCGGTGCGCGCCATCGCCCCGATCCGGGACGCGGGCGGCACCGTGGTCGCCATGGTCTCGGTCGGCGTCACGCTGCAGTCGCTCAGTGTCACCCAGGCCGCGTTGATCCCGGCAACGCTGCTGGTGGGCCTGCTGGCGGTGGGGCTCGGCGGCGCGTTCACCTACGCGCTGAGCCGCTACCTGCGCCGCGCCACCCTGGGCTACGGCCCGGAGGAGCTGCGCCGGCTCTACGCCTACTACTTCTCCGCGCTGCATTCGCTGCGCGAGGGCCTGGTGCTGGTCGATGCCAAGGGCCGCCTGGTTCTCTACAACGACCAGGCCGCCCAGTTGCTGGGCCTGCCGCCGGCCGGGTCGCTGCGCCCGCTGCCGGTGGTGCAGGTGGGCCTGCCGGAGACCGTCGCCGAGCTCTTTGCCTCGGGCCGGCGCGCCACCGACGAGATCCACCTGACGCAGAACCGGGTGCTGGTGATTTCCCAGCAGAACGCCGAGCAGCCGGATTCGGAGCCCGGCGCGCGCGTGCGCTGGACGCTGCGCCGCAAGGCGGTGGAAAGCTCACTGGGCACCGTGGCGACGCTGCGCGACCACACCGAGGTCCAGGCGCTGACCGGGCAGCTCGAATCCATGCGCACGCTCACCGAGGCGCTGCGCGCCCAGACCCACGAGCACGCCAACCGGCTGCACTCCGTGGCGACGCTGATCGAGCTCGGCCGCGAGCGCGAGGCCCTGGAGTTCGCGGTGGCGGACCGGCAGGAGTCCCAGCGGCTCACCGACGAGTTCGTGCAGGCCGTCGACGAGCCTTACCTGACCTCGCTGCTGGTGGGCAAGGCCGCGCAGGCCCACGAGCGCGGCATCACGCTGACCATGTCCGCCTCCGGGCACCTGCCCACCGGCGCCCTGGACGCCAGGGACCTGGTGACAATCACCGGGAACCTTTTGGACAACGCCTTCGATGCCGCGGCCGGGTCCGAGCAGCGCCGGGTCTGGGCCGATTTTGCCGCCGACGGGGACTCCGTGGTGGTCTCGGTCGCCGATTCCGGGCCCGGCGTGGACCCCGACCTGCTGGACGAGTACTTCCGCCTGGGCGTCTCCTCCAAGCCGGTGGTCCCGGGCAGCGGATCTCGCGGGCTGGGCCTGGCGCTGGTGCGCCAGGCGGTCGCGCGCCTGGGCGGGTCCCTGGAAGTGGATAATGATGCCGGGGCCATCTTCACCGTGACGATTCCGCTGGCCCCCGGCGCACGCCCCTCGCCCTGAGCCGCGGGACGCCCCGCAGGCCCGATGACCCCGCACCACCAAGCCCCAGGAAGCACCGGTACATGGATCCGCACAGAGACCTTCGCGTTCTCGTGGTTGACGACGAGGCCACCACCGCCGCCGCACACGCCAAGTTCACCGCCCGAGTCCCCGGCTTCACGGTGCACGCCGTCGCGCACAGCGGCGCCGAGGCCTTCGCCGCCCTCGATGCCGCGCAGGAGGCGGGCACGCCCATCGACCTGGTGCTGCTGGACATGAACCTGCCCGACCTGCACGGCCTGGACGTCGCCCGGCGGGTCCGCGGGCGCGGCAACACCGTGGATATCATCGCGATCACCGCGATCCGGGACCTGAACGTGGTGCGCACCGCCATCTCCGCGGGCGTGACCCAGTACCTGATCAAGCCCTTCGGCTTCGCCGCGTTTTCCGAGAAGCTGGAAAACTACCGCAACTTCCGCCTGAACCTCCGCACCGCGGGCTCCTCCGCCTCGCAGGAGTCGATCGACAACGCGTTTGCCGCGCTGCGCTCGGCGGGGCCCGCCCCGCTGCCCAAGGGGCTGATCACCGAGACCCTCGGCGCCATTGCCGAGACGCTGCGCTCGGCGAGCGCGGCGCTCTCGGCCACCGAGGTTTCCGAGCTGCTGGATCTCTCCCGCGTCACCGCGCGGCGCTACCTGGAGCACCTGGCCGAGCGCGGGCAGGCGGACAAGGCCCCGCGGCACGGGACCCGGGGCCGCCCGGAGTACGAGTACCGCTGGCGCCGGACGGGCTGAGGCTCCCGGGACGGTCCCCCGGGAGCCCCGGTCCAGGTTCGCCTAGCCGGCGGGCCGCAGGAACGGGAGCAGGTCCTCGATGACCGCCGGGTCCTCGATGGTGGAGGGCACCGCGTAGGCCTTGCCGTCGGCGATCTGCCGCATGGTCTTGCGCAGGATCTTGCCCGAGCGGGTCTTGGGCAGCGCCGCCACGATGCGCACCTCGCGGAAGTCCGCGACCGGTCCGATGTGTGCCCGCACCATGGCGACCAGTTCGCTGCCCAGCTCGTCCTCGGAGATCCCGGCCCCGCTCTTGAGCACCACGTACCCGCTGGGGCGCTGTCCCTTGAGCTCGTCCGCGACCCCGATCACGGCGCATTCGGCCACCGCGGGGTGGGAGCCCAGCACCTGTTCCATGGCACCGGTGGAGAGCCGGTGACCCGAGACGTTGATGACGTCGTCGGTGCGGCCCATGACGAAGAGGTAGCCGTCCCGATCCAGGTAGCCGGAGTCCCCCGTGGCGTAGTGGCCCGGGAACTGCTCCAGGTAGGTTTCGATGAAGCGCCGGTCGTTGCCCCACAGCGTGGCCAGGGTGCCCGGGGGCAGCGGGAGCTTGATGGCGATGTTCCCCTCCTCGCCCGCCGGCACCTCGGCGCCGAGCCCGTCCAGGATCCGCACGTCGTAGCCGGGCACCGGGACAGTGGGCGATCCGGCCTTCAGCTCCAGGACTTCGAGCCCCACGGGGTTGGCGGCGATGGGCCATCCGGTCTCGGTCTGCCACCAGTTGTCGATTACCGGCACCCCGAGCTTTTCCCCGGCCCAGGCGTAGGTGTCGGGGTCCAGCCGCTCGCCGGCCACGAAGAAGTTCTTCAGGCTGGAGATGTCGCGCTCGGCCAGCAGCTCGGCGTTTGGGTCCGCCTTGCGGATGGCGCGCAGCGCGGTGGGCGCGGTGAAGAAGGTGTCGACCCGGTGGTCCTCGATGAGCCGCCAGAAGGCCCCGGCATCCGGGGTGCCCACGGGCTTGCCCTCGTAGAGCACGGTGGTGGCCCCGGCGATCAGCGGACCGTAGACGATGTAGGAGTGCCCGACCACCCAGCCGACATCGGAGGCCGTGAGCATGGTGGATCCCGGTCCCACGCCGTAGACGTGGCGCATCGAGAAGTCCATCGCCACCGCGTAGCCGCCGGAATCGCGCACCACGCCCTTGGGCGAGCCAGTGGTTCCGGAGGTGTAGAGGATGTAGAGGGGGTGGGTGGCCGGCACCGGGACCGCTGCGGCGGGTGCGGCCGCCGCGGCCAGTTCGTCCCAGTCGTGCCAGGTGGTGTCGGTGCCCGCGTATTCGCTGCGCTGGTGCGCGAAGCCGTCACGGTGGGTGACGATGACGGTGGAGATCTTGTGGCTTGCCGTCTCAATGGCCTCGGCGACGGCGGGAAGGTATTCGATGCGGCGCGAGGGTTCGATGCCGCCGGTCGCGGTGACGATGGCCGTCGGGGTGGCGTCGTCGATGCGTGCGGCCAGTTCCTTGGGCGCGAAGCCGCCGAAGACCACCGAGTGCACGGCGCCGATGCGCGCGCAGGCCAGCATGGCGATGTGCGCCTGCGGGATCATCGGAAGGTAGATCAACACGCGGTCTCCCACGCCGATCCCCTGGTCCCTCAGGACACCGGCGAATGTCTCGACCTTGGCCAGCAGCCGGGCGTAGCTGAAGCGTTCCTGGATGCCGAGCACCGCGGAGTCGTAGACCAGTGCCGTGTTTTCCCCGCGGCCGGCCGCCACGTGGCGGTCCAGGGCGTTGTGGCAAACGTTGAGGACCCCATCGGGGTACCACGCGTAAATCGGTGCGCGGCTCTCATCCAGCCCGGTCGCGGGCGGGTGCTCCCAGTCGATTGATGCGGCCGCATCGAGCCAAAAGGCTGCGGGGTCGCTCTTGGCTTCGGCAAATTTCTGCGCGTAGGTCGGTGCCATGCGAACCGTCCATCCATTCGTGTCGCTTGCTTATTCGGGTCCCACCGAGCATATGACTGCCGCCACACATTTTCAAGATCGATGTATACACAAAACCAATATTTCCGGATCAAATTCCATCGATCGCGTGACTTTGCGGGTTTTCTGTATACAATTGATGGCATGAGGGCAAGCGACAAGGCCTACGAGGCACTGCGAACGGACATCGTCGAATGGCGGCTGCGTCCCGGTGCCGTGCTGGGCGAGGTGGAACAGGCCGAACGCCTGGGTGTTTCACGCACCCCGTTGCGCGAGGCCCTGGCCAGACTGGTCGCCGACGGGCTGGCCGTGCAGCAGCGCGGCCGCGGCGCGGTCGTCTCGGACGTCTCGCTTGAGCACGTCGATGACCTCTTTGCCTTGCGCCGGGCCCTTGAGGTCGAATCGGCCCGGATTGCGGCGCGAAACGCGGAGCCCGCCACCTTTGCGGCGCTGCGTTCCCGCTTCCTGGAGGCCGGACGCTCCACCGACCCGGAAACCCGGGAGGCCTACTACCGGTTGGCCGGCGAACTTGACCACAGCATCGACACCGCGGTGGACAACCCCTACATCGAGCAGGCGCTGCGCTCCCTGCGGGTGCACCTGGCCCGGGTCCGCCGCCTGGCCCAGGACGACCCCGAACGCCTGGCCACCTCGGCCCTCGAACACGCCGCCATCGCCGAGGCCATCGCGGCCCGAAACCCGGAGGTCGCCGCGGCGGCCACCCATTTGCACCTGCACCACAGCCTTGAACACATCAAAACCCATGCCGGTTCCAGAGAGGACACCTAAATGATCAACCACCCAGTACGCGTCTACCGCAGCGAAGAAAACCTTGCCCGCGAGGACCAGCTCGCACACAAGATCGCCACCGTCGCCGCCGACCCCGTAGAGGTCACCGCCGAGGTCACCGAGATGATCATCAACCGCATCATCGACAACGCCTCCGTTGCCATTGCCTCGCTGAACCGCGGCCCCATCGTCGCCGCCCGCGCCCAGGCGCTGACCCACGCCCCGTCCACCGGCGGCAAGGGTGCCTCGGTCTTCGGCATCCCGGAGAAGGTCTCCCCCGAATGGGCGGCCTGGGCCAACGGCGTGGCGGTGCGCGAGCTCGACTACCACGACACCTTCCTCTCCGCCGAGTACTCCCACCCGGGCGACAACATCCCGCCGATCCTCGCGGTCGCCCAGCACACCGGCGCCAGCGGCAAGGACCTGATCCGCGGCATTGCCACCGGCTACGAGATCCAGGTCGACCTGGTCAAGGCCATCTGCCTGCACAAGCACAAGATCGACCACGTGGCGCACCTGGGCCCCTCGGCCTCCGCCGGCATCGGCACCTTGCTGGGCCTGGACGTCGAAACCATCTTCCAGGCCGTGGGCCAGGGACTGCACACCACCACCGCCACCCGCCAGTCGCGCAAGGGCGAGATCTCCACCTGGAAGGCCCACGCCCCGGCGTTCGCCGGCAAGATGGCCGTCGAGGCGGCCGACCGCGCCATGCGCGGCCAGACCTCCCCGGTGCCGATCTACGAGGGCGAGGACGGCGTCATCGCCTGGATGCTCGACGGGCCGGACGCCGCCTACGAGGTCCCGCTTCCGGAGGCCGGCGAGGCCAAGCGCGCCATCCTGGACACCTACACCAAGGAGCACTCGGCCGAGTACCAGGCGCAGGCCTGGATCGACCTGGCGCGCAAGCTCAACCGCGAGCACCCGGAAGCCGCCGACGCGAAGAACGTCGCCTCCGTGCTGATCAAGACCAGCCACCACACCCACTATGTGATCGGCTCCGGCGCGAACGACCCGCAGAAGTACGACCCGACGGCCTCGCGCGAAACCCTGGACCACTCGATCCCGTACATCTTCACCGTCGCCCTGCAGGACGGGTCCTGGCACCACGTGGACTCCTACTCCCCGGAGCGCGCCGGCCGCCCCGACACCGTGGAGCTGTGGAACAAGGTCACCACCGAGGAAGACAAGGAGTGGACCCGCCGCTACCACTCGCTGGACATCAACGAGAAGGCCTTCGGCGGCTCGGTGGAAATCACCCTGAATGACGGCACCGTGATCACCGATGAGATCGCCGTGGCCGACGCCCACCCGCTCGGTGCCCGCCCGTTCGCCCGCGAGCAGTACATCAACAAGTTCCGCACCCTGGCCGCCGGCCTGGTCGCGGACGACGAGATCGACCGCTTCATCGCCGCGGCCGAGAACCTGGAGAAGCTGGGCGCCGGCGAGCTGGACGCGCTGAACATCGTGGCCGCGCCGGGCGTCATCGACCTTGCGGCCGCACCGAAGGGACTGTTCTAGGCCATGTTGTATTCAACTGTCACCCCCGAGCAGAAGCGACTCGCCCTGCGCGAGATGCTCGTGCCGGGAACCGCGCGCCAGTTCCCCGGGGCATTCAACCCGCTCTCGGCGAGGCTGATCGAGGAAAAGGGCTTCGACGGCGTCTACGTCTCCGGCGCCGTGCTGGCCAACGACCTCGGCCTGCCGGACATCGGGCTGACCACGCTGACCGAGGTCGCCACCCGCGCCGGGCAGATCGCCCGGATGACCGACCTGCCGACCCTGGTCGATGCCGACACCGGATTCGGCGAGCCAATGAACGTGGCCCGCAGCATCCAGGAACTCGAGCACGCCGGCCTGGCCGGCTGCCACATCGAGGACCAGTTCAACCCCAAGCGCTGCGGCCACCTGGACGGCAAGAACGTCGTCGACCTGGACACCATGGTCAAGCGCATCGCCGCCGCGGCCGACGCGCGGCGGGATCCGAACTTCCTGATCATGGCACGCACCGACGTGCGCGCCGTCGAGGGCCTGGATGCGGCGATCAACCGGGCCAAGGCCCTGGTGGATGCCGGCGCCGACGCCATCTTCCCCGAGGCCATGAAGGACATCTCCGAGTTCGAAGCCGTCTGCAAGGCCGTGGATGTCCCGGTGCTGGCGAACATGACGGAGTTCGGCAAGTCCGCGCTCTTCACCCGCCAGCAGCTGGCCGATGTCGGCGTGGCCATGGTCATCTACCCGGTCACGCTGCTGCGCAGCGCCATGGGCGAGGCCGAGCGCGTGCTCGATGCCATTGCAGCCGACGGAACGCAGGAGTCTCGGGTAGATTCAATGTTGACTCGTGCTCGCCTGTACGAGCTGGTTGACTATGAGGCGTATAACCGCTTTGACACCGGGATCTTCAATTTCCAGGTTCCGGATCTGGATATCCACTCAAACAACGCGAATCTGTAGGAATCAGGAGCCAAGTGATGACTGAAACTGAGATCAAGAAGGGCCTCGCCGGGGTCGTTGTCGACTACACGGCCGTTTCCAAGGTGAACTCGGAAACGAATTCGCTGCTTTACCGTGGATACCCGGTCCAGGACTTGGCCGCCAGGAAGAGCTTCGAGGAAGTGGCGCTGCTGCTGTGGAGCGGCGAGCTGCCCAGTGAAATCGAGCTCACCGACTTCGTGGCCGCAGAGCGCGCCGGACGCCTTCTGGCCTCCAACGTCAAGGCCGCCATCGACCTGCTGCCGCTGGATTGCCACCCGATGGACGTGGGCCGCACCGCGGTCTCGGTCATCGGGGCAAACCATGCACTGGCCGAGGACTCGTCCCCGGAGGCCGAGCTGATCAAGGCCAAGGAACTCTTTGCCGCGTTCCCGGCCGTGGTCGCCTACGACCAGCGCCGCCGCCGCGGGCTGGGCGTCGTCGAGCCTCGCGAGGACCTGGACTATTCGCAGAACTTCCTGTGGATGACATTCGGCGAGGAGGCCGCCCCCGAGGTGGTCGACGCGTTCCGCGTATCCATGGTGCTCTACGCGGAGCACTCGTTCAACGCCTCCACGTTCACCGCACGCGTGGTGACCTCCACGCTCTCGGACCTGCATTCGGCGGTCACCGCCGCCATCGGCGCGCTGAAGGGCCCGCTGCACGGCGGGGCCAACGAGGCCGTGATGCACACCTTCCAGGAGATCGGGATCGACAAGAACGAGTCCCGGGAGGATGCCGCGGCACGCGCCAAGGCCTGGATGGAAGACGCCCTGGCGGCGAAGAAGAAAGTCATGGGCTTCGGCCACCGCGTCTACAAGCACGGCGACTCGCGTGTCCCGACCATGAAGGCCGCGCTGGACAAGATGATCGCGCACTACGGCCGCAGCGAGATGCTGGGGCTCTACGACGGCCTGGAGACGGCCATGGACGAGGCCAAGGGCATCAAGCCCAACCTCGACTACCCGGCCGGACCGACGTACCACCTGATGGGCTTCGACACCGACATGTTCACGCCGATCTTCATCGCGGCGCGCATCACCGGGTGGACCGCCCACATCATGGAACAGCGTGCCAGCAACGCGTTGATCCGCCCGCTGTCCGAATACAACGGCCCGGAGCAGCGCGCGCTGTAGCCGCGGGAAATGGCCGCTTGGCGGGAGGCAACTTGCCCCCGCCGGGCGGCCATTGCCGTGCCCGGCATTGCCAGAAGATGATCGCACTCTCCCCGTTTCTGCCTGCCCGGTAGCGGCGCAGCCGGGCGTTGAGCCCGGTGCCGGAGTCGTCGTCCCCGCCCGGAACGACGACTCCGGCACCGCGGTTCCCACCCGTCCACCGTGGTGGTGCCCCAGCGTAGGCGTGCACCCATGACCGGGAAATTACGTGCACGGGATTTCCCGCACGTCTCCGGCGATGCCCTAGTTTTCACCCACGAGCCCGCCGTGGGCCCAGAAGAGCAGCGGCACGTCGCGGCCGCCGTTGGCGGCGACGAATTCGGGCAGGTGGCGTGCGAAGGTCACCTGGATGTCCTGAGGGGTAGTGCGCATTTGTCCGCCGCTGGAAAAACGGCTGTCCGAGAGGTTGACCAGGTGGGGCTTGTGCGCCTGCGGGTCGCTTCCCGCCGGAAGGGCGGCTGGCGCCGCGCAATCCCCTCGGGGCCCGTTCCCCGGGCCGTCAGCAAAACCATTGATCCGCTCCTGTCAGGTGCCGTGCGATGGATACCTCAGCACCAGCATGGACCGCCGGACATTACCGGACCGTTTCCGATCAGCACGGCGTGGGGG
>NZ_JBIXLN010000043.1:0-43547 GCF_045798555.1 Paeniglutamicibacter sp. MACA_103
CCCCCGCGCCTGCTTTTAACCCCTCTTTTAAGCCCACGGCGATGCCCGCCCCGGCCCCCATGCGCCGACAGCGAACAGCTGCCCCTGCACCGCCAAAGTCGCTGGCCAAGGCAGTAATGTTCAAGGAAGTAAAGAGCCGGTGGCCCGACGGACAGAACATCGGGGCACGGCATCACGGAGAGGTATCAGAACATGTCCAGTGACTCCCGCACTCCCACGATGGCTTCGGTAGATCCGGCCGCACGTGAGGACTACATCTACAATCGACTCCTCAAGGAGCGGATCATTTGGCTCGGCTCGGAAGTCCGAGACGACAACGCCAACGCGATCTGCTCGCAGTTGCTCCTGCTCTCCGCGGAAGACCCGGAGAAGGACATCTACCTGTACATCAACTCCCCGGGTGGTTCCATCACCGCCGGCATGGCGATCTACGACACCATCCAGTACATCCCCAACGATGTCGTCACCGTCGCCACCGGCCTGGCCGCCTCCATGGGCCAGTTCCTGCTCTCCTCGGGCACCCCGGGCAAGCGCTACGCCACCCCGAACGCCCGCATCCTGATGCACCAGCCGTCCGGCGGCATCGGCGGCACCGCCTCGGACATCCGCATCCAGGCCGAGCTGATCCTTCACATGAAGAAGGTCATGAGCGAGCTGACCGCCACGCAGACCGGCCAGACCGTCGAGACCATCCTGAAGGACAACGAGCGCGACAAGTGGTTCACCGCCACCGAAGGCCTCGAGTACGGCTTCTTCGACCACATCGCCCAGTCCTCCGGCATCGTCTCCGGTGGCGGCGGGGTTGCAGCAAAGTAACGCGACGGAACCCCGGCAGACCTAACTGATTTCCCAGGAGATACGATGAATTTCACCCCGCATGCCACCTCCGGCGAAATGCCCTCGGCACGCTACATCCTTCCGCAGTTCGAGGAGCGCACCCCCTACGGGTTCAAGCGCCAGGACCCGTACGCGAAGCTCTTCGAAGACCGCATCATCTTCCTTGGTGCCCAGGTCGACGACGCCTCGGCGGACGATGTCATGGCCCAGCTGCTCGTCCTCGAGTCCATGGACCCCGAGCGCGACATCACCCTGTACATCAACTCGCCGGGCGGCTCGTTCACCGCGATGACCGCCATCTACGACACGATGCAGTTCGTCCGCCCCGAGATCCAGACCGTGTGCCTGGGCCAGGCAGCCAGCGCCGCAGCGGTGCTGCTGGCCGGCGGCACCCCGGGCAAGCGCCTGGCGCTTCCCAACGCACGCGTGCTGATCCACCAGCCCGCCATGGGCGGAGGCGAACGCGGCACCGCGAGCGACCTGCAGATCCAGGCCGAGGAAGTCATGCGCATGCGCGCCTGGCTCGAGACCACCCTGGCCGGGCACAGCAACAAGACCGCTGAGGAAGTCGGCAACGACATCGAGCGCGACCTCTACATGACGGCCGCCGAGGCCAAGACCTACGGTTTGATCGACGAGGTCCTGACCCCGCGCAAGATCAAGGCACAGGGCAGCATCACCCGCTAACGGCGGGACACGGGGGGACGGGCGGCTTCTGCGGGGCGCGAAATATGCGCACCACGGGCCGCCCGTTCGCCCATTCTGACGGCGCTCTGTCATAGAGTTAAGGCAGTTCAGCATTTTCCGGTTCTCTCGGGCCGGTCTTACCGGTACCAGATAAGGGGACCAATACGATGGCACGCATGGGTGAAGGGTCTGATCTGCTCAAGTGTTCCTTCTGTGGCAAGAGCCAGAAGCAGGTTCGCAAGCTGATTGCCGGCCACGGCGTCTACATCTGCACCGAATGCATCGAGCTCTGCAACGAGATCATCGAGGAAGAGCTCGCCGAGGTCGAAGAGGGCGTCGACTTCGAACTGCCCAAGCCGAAGGAAATCTTCGACTCCCTGCAGGAATACGTCATCGGCCAGGAGGGCGCCAAGCGCTCTCTGGCGGTGGCCGTGTACAACCACTACAAGCGCATCCAGGGCGGTGCCGCGGCCAAATCCGTCTCGGCGCTCTCCGACGCCAACTCCCTCGACGAGGTCGAGGTGGCGAAGTCCAACATCCTGCTCATCGGACCCACCGGCTGCGGCAAGACCTACCTGGCCCAGACCCTGGCCCGGCGCCTGAACGTCCCCTTCGCCGTCGCCGATGCCACCTCGCTGACCGAGGCCGGGTACGTGGGCGAGGACGTCGAAAACATCCTGCTCAAGCTCATCCAGGCGGCGGACTACGACGTCAAGAAGGCCGAGCAGGGCATCATCTACATCGACGAGATCGACAAGATCTCGCGCAAGAGCGAAAACCCCTCGATCACCCGCGACGTCTCGGGCGAGGGAGTGCAGCAGGCCCTGCTGAAGATCCTCGAGGGCACCGTCGCCGCGGTTCCGCCGCAGGGCGGACGCAAGCACCCGCACCAGGAATTCATCCAGCTGGACACCACCAACGTGCTGTTCATCGTCGCCGGCGCCTTTGCCGGACTCGAGGAGATCATCTCCTCCCGCGCCGGACGCAAGGGGATCGGTTTCGGTGCCCCGCTTTCGGCGCTGAAGTCCGAGGCTGCCTCGTATTCCGACGTGCGCCCGGAGGACCTGTTGAAGTTCGGGCTCATCCCGGAGTTCATCGGCCGCCTGCCGGTGATCAGCACCGTGGAAAAGCTTGACCGCGAGTCGTTGATCAAGATCCTGTCGGAACCGAAGAACGCGCTGATCAAGCAATACCAGAAGATGTTCCGCATGGACGGCGTGGAGCTGACCTTCGAGCTCGGTGCCCTGGAAGCCATTGCCGACCTCGCCCTGGCACGCGACACCGGTGCCCGCGGACTGCGCGCGATCCTGGAGGAAACCCTCAGCGCCACCATGTTCGAAATGCCGAGCCGCGAAGACGTCGCCGAGGTCGTCATCACCGCCGACGTGGTGCTCAATGGCGCCGAACCGTCGCTGATTTCCGCGCAGGTCGCGGACAAGCGCGGGAAGAAGTCCGCCTAGCCACCCCGTCGGGCACCCCGGACCCGGCCTTGCCGCGAAGTCCGGGGCCGTCCCCCCATGTCGTTCAATTGAAGGAGAAGTACCTTGTCCGAGAAGACTCACGTTGATTTTTGGTTCGACCCGGCCTGCCCCTTCGCCTGGGCGACGTCCCGCTGGGTCCTGGAGGTCGAGAAGGTCCGCGACATCGAGGTGGCGTGGCATGTCATGTCGCTCTCGGTGCTCAACGACGGCCGGGAGGGCCTGAGCGACCACTACCGGGAATTCGTGGCCAAGGGCTGGGGTCCGGTCCGCGTGCTGATCGCCGCCGCGCAGAAGCACGGAGACGCGGTGCTGGGCGATCTCTACACCGCCATGGGCGAGCTGTTGCACCACGAAAAGGTCGAAGACTACAACGAGGTCATTTCCCGTGCCCTGGCCAAGGTGGAGCTGGATCCGGAGTTGGCCACGGCCGCAACCGGCACCGACCACGACGAGGCGCTGAAGGCAAGCCACGAGAACGGGATTTCCCGGGTTGGACAGGACGTCGGCACGCCGGTGATGGCCTTGAACGGGACAGCATTCTTCGGCCCCGTCATCACCCGCATTCCCGAGGGCGAGGAGGCCGGCAAGCTCTTTGACGCTGCCGTCGGCCTGGCATCGTTCCCGTACTTCTTCGAGATCAAGCGCAGCCGCACCGAGAGCCCGCAGTTCGACGTCGAAGCCAACTGACGGCCAAAACCTGTCAATGGCCCAAAGGGCCAAACTTTTGAGCATGGGGTCGGGGCAAACCACAAAGTTTGCACCGACCCCTTGCTGGCTTGCGGGCCGGAGCGTATAAAAGTAATACGCATCACTACCGGAATGATGCTGAACAAAAACCAAATTCGCGGTGACGAGCTATTGGAATCTCTTCTAGCTCGGCTGCAGCAGCGAAGCAGCAAGACCCACGCAACGAGGATTTTGTTCGGTTCTTCAAATCAACGCTGTACGAGAACCTACACCGAGTCGAAGCCCCTCCGACATTAGTTTGTCAGCCGAAGGGGCTTCCCCTCTGTCTGCCGCCTTTCGCGATGCCGGAGGAGGGGACGGTCCCGGTTGAAAAGGCGAGGGCGCTGTGCCCGCCCCCGCGGGGACGGGCACAGCGCCCTCGTTGCCGGGAGCCCCGGCGTGCGGAACTAGGCCTGGACGGTGTCCTCGGCCGGTGCCAGCACCACATCGTTGACCGACAGGTCGCCATCGGCGGCCACCAAACTCATGTCCTTGGCGTTGCCGGCGGCCAGCAGGTCGCCCAGGCCGCTGCGCAGCAGCTCCAAGGTGGCCTCGGGAGCGGAAATCACCCCGGAGAGCACCTCGGTGCGCTGCTTGACCTTGGCCTCGGACTTGGCCTTGCGGATGCCCGAGAGCGCTTCGCCGACGATCGGCAGCACTGCGGTGTTGGCACCGTCGAGGGCGCCGGCCAGGTGGGCCGAGCCGGGCCATTCGGCGCGGTGGACCGAACCTGCGCGCCACCAGCCCCAGACCTCTTCGGTGGCGAAGGGCAGGAACGGGGCAAAGAGGCGCAGCACCGAATCCAGCGTGGTGGCCAGGGTCGCAAGCACGCTGGCCTGTTCCGCGTCGCCGCGGGCACCGTAGGCGCGGTCCTTGATCAGTTCCACGTAGTCGTCGGTGAACGACCAGAAGAACGACTCGGTGATGTCCAGCGCGCGTGCGTAGTCGTAGGCGTCGAAGGCGCGCGAGGCGTCGTCGATGACCTGGGACAGGCGGGCCAGCAGGGACTTGTCCAGTCCGTTGGTGACCACCGAGGCATCGCCGGTGATGACGTTGGCCTGCGTGGCACCCAGGTTCAGCACGAACTTGGAGGCGTTGAGGATCTTGATCGCCAGGCGGCGGCCGATCTTCATCTGGTTGATCTCGTACGCGGTGTCGGCACCCAGCTTGGCGCTGGCCGCCCAGTAGCGCACGGCGTCGGAGCCGTAGTCGTTGAGCACGTCGGTGGGGACCACCACGTTGCCCTTGGACTTGGACATCTTCTTGCGGTCCGGGTCAAGGATCCAGCCGGAGATCGCCGCGTGCTTCCACGGGGCGACGTCGTGCAGCGCGTCGGCGCGCACGGCGGAGGAGAACAGCCAGGTGCGGATGATGTCGTGGCCCTGCGGGCGCAGGTCGAACGGGAAGACCTTGTTGAAGAAGTCCTCCTCGCGGCTCCAGCGGCCCACGATCTGCGGGGTCAGCGAGCTGGTGGCCCAGGTGTCGAGCACATCGGCATCCCCGACGAATCCGCCGGCGACGTTGCGCTGGGACTCCTCGTAGCCCGGGGCGACGTCCGCGGCCGGGTCGACCGGAAGCATCGCATCGGTCGGCAGGATCGGGTGCTCGTAGTCGGGCTCGCCGGCGGCATCCAGCGGGTACCAGACGGGCACCGGCACGCCGAAGAAGCGCTGGCGGGAGACCAGCCAGTCGCCGTTCAGGCCCGAGATCCAGTTCTCGTAGCGCGAGCGCATGAACGCCGGGTGGAACTCGATCTGCTCGCCGCGCTTGATGAGGCGCTCGCGGCGTTCCTCGTCGCGCCCGCCGTTGCGGATGTACCACTGGCGGGAGGAGACGATCTCCAGGGGCTTGTCGCCCTTTTCGAAGAAGTTCACCGGGTGGGAGATCTTCTTCGGCTCCCCGTCGAGCAGGTTGGCGGCAACGAGCAGCTCGACGACGCCCTCCTTGGCGGAGAACACCGTCTTGCCGGCGATCGCGGCGTAGGCCTCGGCCCCGGCCTGCGTGGTGATCCACTCCGGGGTCTCGGCGATGACGCGGCCGTCGCGGCCGATGATGGCGCGGGTCGGCAGCTGCAGTTCGCGCCACCAGGTCACGTCGTTCAAGTCGCCGAAGGTGCAGACCATCGCGATGCCCGAGCCCTTGTCCATCTTGGCCAGGGCGTGCGGGTAGACGGTCACCGGCACGTCGAAGAGCGGGGAGGTGACGGTCTTGCCGAAGAGCGGCTTGTAGCGCTCGTCGTCCGGGTTCGCGACCAATCCGGCGCAGGCGGCCAAAAGCTCGGGACGGGTGGTCTCGATGAAGACCTGGGTGCCGTCCTCGGCGGTGAACGGGTAGCGGTAGTAGGCGCCGGGCATTTCCCGGTCCTCGAGCTCGGCCTGGGCCACCGCGGTGCGGAAGGTGACGTCCCACAGCGTGGGGGCCTCTGCCATGTAGGCGTCGCCGGCGGCCAGGTTGGCCAGGAAGGCGCGCTGGGAGACCGAGCGGGAGACGTCGTCGATGGTGCGGTAGGTCAGGTCCCAGTCCACGGACAGGCCCAGGGTGGAGAAAAGGTGCTCGAAGACCTTCTCATCCTCGACCGCGAGCTCCTCGCAGAGCTCGATGAAGTTCTTGCGGGACACGACGTCCCAGTCGCGCTGGTTCTTCGCCGGGGTCGCCGGGGGGCGGTAGCCCTCCACATAGGAGTACGTCGGGTCGCAGCGCACGCCGTAGTAGTTCTGCACGCGGCGCTCGGTGGGCAGGCCGTTGTCGTCCCAGCCCATCGGGTAGAACACGTTCTTGCCCCGCATGCGCTGGTAGCGGGCCAGCACGTCGGTCTGGGTGTAGGAGAACATGTGTCCCACGTGCAGCGAGCCCGAGGCTGTCGGCGGGGGAGTGTCGATCGAGTAGACCTGCTCGCGCGTGGTCTCTGCGTTGAATTTGTAGGTGCCTTGCTCGCGCCAGCGGGCGCCAAGGCGTTCCTCCAGGCCCTCGAGAACGGGCTTGTCCGGAACGGAAACGATGACGGGCGTGTCTGTGCCCAAGGTGTCTTCTGCCATGTTCCCCATTCTCCCATGAGCGCGGGCATTCCCCCCAGTCGGCCGCGGATGGTGCACGCCACAAGCACGCCACAGGCACGCCGCCGGCCCTCCGGGGGCGCAGGCGACGACGCCGCGTGCGCCCCGGGGCCGTCCGCGGTAGCGGGGCAGACCGCCACCGGGCTACGGGTCTCCGGGTCTACTGGACTACTGGATTACGGGGCGAACCAGAGGGTGGTTTCCGCCGGGACCACGGTGGATGCATCGGGCAGCGGGCCGCTGGCCACGACGATCCTTGCCGCGTCGAGACCCTCAGGCAGCTCCAACGCAACGGCGCCGAAGTTGGTGAGCACCTCCCAGCCGTTGGGCCGACGGTAGTGCGCGAGGGTGGCATCGGGCGCGGAAACCCAGCGGAGGGACTCGGTGGTTTGCAGCTTCCGGCGCCACGCCAGGGCGCTGCGGTAGAACTGCAGGGTGGAGCCTTCCACCCCGTCCTGGGCGCTGACGGCATGCTCGGCAAACCAGGCAGGCTGGGGCAGCCACGGCGGGCCGCCGAAGCCCAGATGCTCCTCCTGTGCGTTCCAGGGCAGCGGCACGCGACAGCCGTCGCGGCCCTTGAGCGTCTTCCCGGTGCGGAACCACGTGGGATCCTGCAACGAGTCCAGGGGCAGGTCCGCCGCCTCCAAGAGACCCAGTTCCTCGCCCTGGTAGAGGTAGGCGGAACCCGGCAGGCCCAGCATGAACAGCGTTGCGGCCCGGGCCCGGCGCAGCCCGCGCGCCGGATCGGTGGCCGGTTTCCGGCCGCCGGAGAGCAGCCATGCGTCCTGGGCAGCCGCGTCGGTGCCGTCCGGCAGGGAGTAGCGCGAGGCATGGCGCACCACGTCGTGGTTGGAGAACACCCAGGTGGACGACGCCCCGGAGGCCTGAGCCTCCTCGAGGCAGCGGGCCACGATCGCGCGGAACTCGGCGGCGGCAAAGGGGGCCTGCAGCAAATCGAAGTTGAAGGCCTGCCCGAGCCCGGTGGGCCGCGCGTAGCGCAGGCGGCGGTCGGTGAACGGCACCCAGGCCTCGGCCACGGCAATGCGCGGCGGGTCGTATTCGTTGAGCACCTCGCGCCAGCCCGCATAGATCTCGTGGACCTCGTCGCGGTCAAAGAGCACGTCGCTGCCGTCATCAACCAAGATTTCCAGCGAGGGCTTGGAACGCAGCGGATGGGCCATGTCCTTGGCCAGCGCATGGGCAACGTCGACGCGGAAGCCGTCCACCCCGCGGTCGGCCCAGAAACGCAGCGTGGTGTGGAAGTCCTCGCGGATCTCCGGGTTGTCCCAGTTCAAGTCCGGCTGCTCGGAGGCGAAAAGGTGCAGGTACCACTGCCCCGGCGCCCCGGCGTTCTCCCCGGTGGTTTCGGTGATGCGGGTCCAGGCCGGCCCGCCGAAGTGCGACGGCCAGTCCGAGGGCGGGAGTTCGCCGTTTGCGCCCAGCCCGTCGCGGAAGTGGTAGCGGGCCCGTTCGGGGGAGCCCGGTGCCGACGCGAGGGCCGCGGTGAACCATTCGTGGCGGTTGGAGCTGTGGTTGGGCACCACGTCGGCGATGACCTTGATGTTCGCCGCATGGGCGGCCGCGACCATGGCGTCGAAGTCCTCCAGGGTGCCCAGGCGCTCATCCACGTTGCGGTAGTCGTCCACGTCGTACCCGCCGTCGGCCAGGGCCGAGGGGTAGAAGGGGGAGAGCCAGATGGCGTCGATGCCCAGCTCCGCCAGGTAGCCCATGCGCGAGGTCACCCCGGGCAAATCGCCCAGACCGTCTCCCGTCGCGTCGGCGAAGCTGCGCGGGTAGACCTGGTAGACGGCGGCCTGGCGCCACCAATCGGCGGGAGGCACGGGTGCCGGGACGTGGTTGTTCATGGGGCGGGTGGATCCTCTCGGACAACGTGCGGGCCGTGGGTGCTTCCAGTATGTCGCCGCGTCGACTCGATTCCCCGCATTTGGCCCCGTCGTGGCCGTGGAAGATTCGTCCTGGCCGTCCTACGCTGGAGCCATGGGTACCTTTCGATTGCTGCGCGCCTACGAACCCGCCGACGGCGGCTACCGGATCCTGGTCGACCGCTTGTGGCCACGGGGACTTGGCAAGGAGCGGGCGGCGCTCGATGACTGGGCCACGGACGTTGCGCCCTCGCCCGAGCTGCGCGTCGCCTTCAGCCACAAGGCCGAGCGCTTCGGCGAGTTCACCGACCACTACCGACACGAACTGGACGTCGGGTCCGCCTCCGCGGGGGCCCAGCGGCTGTTGGGGATCGCGCGGGAGCACGAGGACGTGGTGCTGCTCTACGCGGCCCGCGACACGGTGCACAACCACGCGGTGGTGCTCCTCGACTTCCTGCGCAGGGCGCAGCAGGGGAGAGGGACGGGCAACGGGACCTGAAGGCTCCCGAACACCCGCGCCACGAACCGACATTGCGCTTGGGAGCCGGACGCCGCGCTGGATAGGATGCGGACATGTCATCACAGAATCCAGTCATCCAGCACGCAGCCGTCGTCACCGGGGCCTCCAGCGGCATCGGGGAGGCCACCGTCCGCGCCCTGACCGCCTCCGGGTGGAAAGTCTACGCAGTCGCCCGCCGCGCCGAGCGGCTAGCGGCGCTCGCCGAGGAGACCGGCGCGGTGCCCGTTCCCGCGGACGTGACCGACGACGCCCAGGTCGCCGGGCTGCTGGCCGCGGTCGAGGCCGGCGGCGGCATCGACACACTGATCAACATTGCCGGCGGCGCCCGCGGCGCCGACTACCTGGCCGAGGCCAAGAACGAGGACTGGGACTTCATGCTCCAGGCCAACGTCATGGGCACCATGAAAACCACCCGCGCGTTCCTGCCGATGCTCCGCGCCCACGGCGAGGGCACCGTGCTCAACCTGACCTCGACCGCCGGGCTTATCAGCTACGAGGGCGGGTCCGGCTACAACGCGGCGAAGGCCGCCCAGCGCGCGCTCACCCAGGCGCTGCGCCTGGAGGAGGTCGAACACAACGTGCGGGTCATCGAGGTGCTGCCGGGACTGGTGCACACCGAGGAATTCGCCCTGCGCCGGCTGGGCGGGGACCGCGAGAAGGCGGAGAAGACCTACGCCGGGGTGGCCAAGCCGCTGAGCGCCGGGGACGTGGCCGACGTCGTCTCCTATGCGGTCAACGCCCCGCACCACGTGAACCTCGACGAGATCGTCATCCGCCCTGTCGCCCAGGCCGCCGCCCACAAGCTGATCCGCGGGCAGGCGTGAGCATCCCCGCCCCCGCCCCAGCCGCCGGCCCCGGGCCGCGGCGGCTGCACGTCGTGGCCTGCGCCCACGGCACCGACAACACCGACGGGCGCCGGCTCGTGGACGGGTTGCGCGAGGAGCTGGCCGCGGAGCTCGCCGCCGACGGCATCCACGCGACCGTCCACGAGGCCTACGTCGACGTGCAGGAACCCCGGCTGGAAGCCGTGCTTGCCGCGCTGCCTCCCGGCGAACAGGCCATCGTGGCGCCGCTGCTGCTCTCCGAGGGCTTCCACAGCCGCGTGGACATCGCCGATGCGGCGGCCGCGCGCCCGCACACCGGGGTGAGCGCACCCGTGGGCCCGGACCCGCGCCTGGCCAAGGTGCTGGCGAACCGGCTGGCCGAGGCCGGGCACCGGCCGGGGGACGCCGTGGTGCTCGCCGCCGCGGGAACGCGCATCGAGGCCGGGCAGCGGCAGGCCGCACGGATGGCGCAGATGCTTGCGGAGGAACTGGGCCACCCGGTGGCCGTCGCGTTCGGCTCGGCGGCCACGCCGTCGGTGCCCGAGGCGGTGGCCGCGGCGCGCGCCGCGGGGGCCGGGCGCGTCGGGGTCGCCTCCTTCCTGCTGGCCCCCGGGTTCTTCCACGACCGGCTGGCCGGAGCCGGCGCGGACTATGTGTCAACGGCGCTGCTGCCCAGCGTCACAATCGCGAAATGTGTCGCCGGAAGACTCGCCGAGGCGCTCGCGGAGGGGTCCGCCGACACCGAATAGGTCGTCGCGTTACGGCATGACGCTGCGGGTCGGGGGCGTTGGCGGGCCGCCGCCGGGCGGCCCTAGTGTCGAAGCCATGACACAGGCAACCGACACCCCGGCAAGCACCGGCACCGCCCGGCCCGCCCGCCCGGCCCGCCCGGCGGCCAAGCCGCACGGACAGTGGAAGATCGACGGGCCCGCACCGCTGAACGCCAACGAGGAGTTCAAAGCGGACGACAACGGCCTGAATGTGCGCGAGCGCATTGAAACCGTGTACGCCCGCGGCGGCTTCGACTCCATCGACCCGACCGACCTGCACGGCCGCTTCCGCTGGTGGGGCCTCTACACCCAGCGCAAGCCCGGCATCGACGGCGGGCGGACCGCCACCCTGGAGCCGCACGAGCTCGAGGACCGCTACTTCATGCTCCGCGTGCGCATCGACGGCGGCACGCTGACCACGGCGCAGCTGCGCACCATCGGGGAGATCTCCCGCGACTTCGCCCGGGACACCGCGGACGTGACCGACCGGCAGAACATCCAGCTGCACTGGATCGACGTCGTGGACGTGCCGGAGATCTGGCGGCGGCTCGAGGCCGTGGGCCTGGACACCACCGAGGCCTGCGGGGACGTGCCCCGCGTGATCCTCGGCTCCCCGGTCGCCGGTATCGCCAAGGACGAGATCCTGGACCCGACCCCGGTCATCGCCGAGATCCGCGAGCGCTTCATCGGGGACCCCGAGCTGGCGAACCTGCCGCGCAAGTTCAAGACCGCCATCTCCGGGCACCCGTCCCAGGACGTGGTGCACGAGATCAACGACATCTCCCTGATCGCCGTCAACCACCCCGAGCACGGGCCGGGCTACGACCTGTGGGTCGGCGGCGGGCTGTCCACCAGCGCCCGCCTTGCCGAGCGGCTCGGCGCGTTTGTGCGCCCCGAAATCGCCGCCGAGGTGTGGCTGGGCGTCGTGTCGATCTTCCGCGACTACGGCTACCGGCGGCTGCGCAACAAGGCGCGGCTGAAGTACCTGATGAACGACTGGGGACCCGAACGCTTCCGCACCGTGCTGGAAACCGAATATCTGGGCTACGCGCTGCCTGACGGGCCGGTGCCCGCCGAGCCGACGACCCGCGGCGACCACGTGGGCATCCACGAGCAGAAGGACGGGCGCTTCTTCATCTGCGCCTCCCCGAACGCCGGCCGGCTCTCCGGCACGCTGCTGCTGGAGCTGGCCGACCTGCTCGAGCGCCACGGATCCCAGCGGCTGCGCACCACCCCGCACCAGAAGCTGCTGGCCCTGGACATCCCCGCCGAGTCGGTGGCCGCGGCCGCCGCGGAACTGGACGCGCTGGGCCTGGAAACCGCGCCGAGCATCTTCCGCCGCTCCGCGATTGCCTGCACCGGCATCGAGTTCTGCAAACTGGCGATCGTGGACACCAAGGACACGACCATCGCCGCGGTCGCCGAGCTCGAGACCCGCTTCGCCGAGAAGTCGGCGGTGCGCCTGCCGGCCTCGCTGAGCCTGCACGTGAACGGCTGCCCGAACTCCTGCGCCCGCATCCAGACCGCGGACATCGGGCTGAAGGGCCAGTTGCTGCCCGACGGCAACGGCGGACAGACCCCCGGCTTCCAGGTCCACCTGGGCGGGGGACTGGCCTCCACCGAACGCGGGGAGGCCGGGCTGGGCCGCACCGTGCGCGGGCTGAAGGTCACCGCTCAGGAACTGCCCGACTACATCGAGCGGGTGCTGGAAAACTACTCGGCCGGTTCGACGGACGGCGAATCCTTCGCCGCGTGGTCGCACCGCGCCGCGGACGAGGAGGTCGTATGAGCGCCGACATCGCGAACACCGACATCGCGAACACCGAGGTTGCTGACGCCGACGCCCGGATCGCCGCGGACCGCGCGCTGGCCGAGGCCGGTGCCGCGGAGCTGGGCTTCGACGCAAGCGCCACCGAGGTCATCGCCTGGGTGCAGGCGAACTTCGCCACCGCCGAGGTCGCCGTTGCCTGCTCGATGGCCGACGCGGTGCTCCCGGCGGTCGTCGCCGAACAAATGCCCGGGGTCGACGTGCTCTTCCTGGAGACCGGCTACCACTTCCCCGAGACCCATGCGGCCCGCAACGAGGTCGCGGCAACGCTCGACGTGCGGATCATCGACGTGCTCCCGGTGAGCACCGTCGCCCAGCAGGACGCCGAGTTCGGGCCCAGGCTGCACGAGCGCGACCCCGCCGCCTGCTGCCGGCTGCGCAAGATGGAGCCGCTGGCCAAGGCGCTGTCCGGCTACCGGCTCTGGTTCACCGGGGTCCGCCGCGAGGAGGCCCCCACCCGCACCAACACCCCGCTGGTCACGTGGGATGCGGCGCACGGGTTGGTCAAGGTCAACCCGCTGGCCTCCTGGAGCTTCGACGAGCTGATTTCCCACGCCACCACGCACAGCGTCCCGGTGAACCTGCTGCTGTCCAACGGCTACCCCTCGATCGGCTGCGCCCCCTGCACCCGGCCGGTGGCCGCGGGCGAGGACCCGCGCGCCGGCCGCTGGGCCGGGGTGGCCAAGACCGAATGCGGCATCCACCGATGAGCACCGCGTTGGCCCCCGGCCGCCACCCGAACCACCGAACCCCACCCGCACCCGCACCCGCACCCATCCGAAGGAGCCAGAGATGAGCACCACCGCAGCCGCCCCCGCGCGCCCGGGCCCCGCCACAACCGGCACCACAACCGGCACCACCAGCGACATCGACGTGCTCGATGCGCTGGAGGCCGAATCCATCCACATCCTGCGCGAGGTCGCCGCCGAGTTCGAGCGCCCCGCCATGCTGTTTTCCGGCGGCAAGGACTCCGTGGTCATGCTGCACCTGGCCGCCAAGGCGTTCTGGCCCGGCACCGTGCCCTTCCCGGTGCTGCACGTGGACACCGGGCACAACTTCGAGGAGGTCATCAAGTTCCGCGATGACACCGTGGAGCGCCTGGGCCTGCGCCTGGTGGTTGCCAGCGTGCAGGACTACATCGACGACGGCCGGCTGACCGAGCGCGCCGACGGCACCCGCAACCCGCTGCAGACCACCCCGCTGCTGGACGCCATCGGCGCCAACCGCTTCGACGTGCTCTTCGGCGGCGGGCGCCGCGACGAGGACAAGGCCCGGGCCAAGGAACGCATCCTGTCGCTGCGCGACGAGTTCGGCCAGTGGGACCCGCGCAACCAGCGCCCCGAGCTGTGGAACCTGTACAACGGGCGCCACACCCCGGGGGCGCACGTGCGCGCCTTCCCCATCAGCAACTGGACCGAGCTGGACATCTGGCGCTACATCGAGCGCGAGAACATCGCGTTGCCGCCGCTCTACTACGCCCACGAGCGTACGGTCTTCGAGCACTCGGGCATGTGGCGGGCCGTCGGCGAATGCAGCCGGCCGGGCGACGGCGTGCCGGTGACCCGGCGCACCGTGCGCTACCGCACCGTGGGGGACATGTCCTGCACCGGGGCGGTGCTCTCCGACGCCGACACGGTCGCGAAGGTCATCGCCGAGGTCGCCACCACCACCATCACCGAACGCGGCGCCACCCGCGCCGATGACCGCATCTCCGAGGCGGCCATGGAAGACCGCAAGAAGGACGGGTATTTCTAATGAGCACCACGAACCTGGACACCACCGCATTGGACGCCACCGCACCGGCCCTGGGCGGCCGCGGGCTCTTCCGCTTCGCCACCGCCGGCTCGGTCGACGACGGCAAGTCGACGCTCGTCGGCCGGCTGCTGCACGACGCCAAGGCGGTCCTCGCCGACACCCTCGAGGCGCTGGCCCGCACCTCCGCGGAGACCGGCTTCGGCGGCGGGGACGGCACCCTGGACTTGGCGCTGCTCACCGACGGGCTGCGCGCAGAACGCGAGCAGGGCATCACCATCGACGTGGCCTACCGCTACTTCAGCACCGGTGAGCGCTCCTTCGTGCTGGCCGACTGCCCCGGACACGTGCAGTACACCCGCAACACCGTCACCGGGGCCTCCACCGCCGACGCGGCCATCGTGCTCATCGACGCCCGCAAGGGGGTGCTCGAGCAGACCCGCCGGCACCTGGGCGTCATCGGCCTGCTGCGCGTGCCCAACGTGGTCATCGCGGTGAACAAGATCGACTTGATCGGCTACGACGGGCAACGCTTCGCGGACATCGCCGCCGACGTGGCCCGGGTCGCCGCCGGGTTGGGCCTGCCGGTGCCGCACACCCTGCCGGTCTCCGCGCTGGTCGGGGACAACGTGGTGGAGCGCTCGGCGCACACGCCCTGGTACACGGGGCCCACGCTGCTGGGGCTGCTCGAGTCCCTGCCCACCCGCGACGAATCGGACGCCGCCGCCGAGGACTTCCGCTTCCCGGTCCAGCTGGTGCTGCGCCCGCAGGGTGCGCTGGCCCCGGGGCTGGAGCCGGAAGAATTCCGCGACTACCGCGCCTACGCCGGGGCCATCGCCGCCGGCACCATCGCCGTGGGGGACGCGGTCACCGTCGCCACCCCGGGGGCCCCGCGCCGGGAAACCACCGTCGTCGGGATCGATGCCGCGGGGGTGGAACTGGCGTCCGCCGCGGCGCCGGCCTCCGTCGCCCTGCGGCTTGCCGACGAGCTGGACATCGCCCGCGGGGACACCATCGCCGCGGCCGGCACCCTGCCGGACTCCTCGGCGGACCTCTACGGCCAGCTGTGCTGGCTCTCGCCGGCCCCGCTGCGTCCCGGCGCCACGGTGCTTATCAAGCACGGGACCGCGACGGTGCGCGCGAAGGTCACCGCCATCGAGGGACGGCTGGACCTGGAGGACTTCGGGCTGCTGCCCGCCGACGTGCTGGAACTGAACGACATCGGCACCGTGGTGCTGAGGCTGGCCGGCGAACTGCCCACCGAGCCCTACGTGCGCCACCACCGCACCGGCGCGTTCCTGGTCATCGACCCGCAGGACGGCAACACGCTTGCCGCCGGGCTGGTCGGGGACCGGGCCGCCACCTTCGCCCCCGCCGCCTAGCGCGGCTCCCCGCCCCGGACCGGCACCCGCCCGATCCCACCCCACACCGACAAAAGAAGGACACCTCGCCATGGACACCATCCGGTACACCGCCGCCGGCCCGCACCGCGGCCCCGGCCGACGGGCGCTGCTGGCCGGCGGCACCGGGCTGCTGGGCCTGCTGGTGCTCGGGGCCGCGGCCACCACCACGGTGCCGCGGCCCGGGTCCGCGGAGAGCGTTCCGGCCACCGCGGCGGGCACCCTGCGGCTGGGCTTCTTCGCCAACCTGACCCACGCCCCGGCGCTGGTCGGCACGGCCAAGGGCTTCTTCGCCCGCGAGCTCCAGGGCTCCGGGACGCAGTTGGCCACCAGCCTCTTCGGCGCCGGACCGGCGGCCGTCGAGGCGCTGAACGCCGGGGCCATCGACGCCGCCTACCTGGGGCCGAACCCGGCGATCGCCGCCTTCGCCTCCAGCGGCGGGCAGGGAGTGCGCGTGCTGGCCGGCGCTGCGGCGGGAGGCGCCCAGCTGGTGGTCCGCGCCGGGCTCGCCGACGCCGCGTCGCTGCGCGGGAGAACCCTGGCCACCCCGCAGCTCGGCGGCACGCAGGACGTCGCGCTGCGGACCTGGCTCGCTGCCCGGGGACTGGACACCGACCTGCGCGGCGGGGAGGTGGCCATCACCCCGACGGCCAACGCCCAGAGCCTGGAGCTGTTCCGTGCCGGAAAGATCGATGGGGCGTGGCTGCCCGAACCGTGGGCCTCCCGGCTGGTGCTGGAGGCCGGGGCGCGCGTGCTCGTCGACGAGGCCGAGCTGTGGGACGGGACGGACACCGGCGCGCCGGGGCTGTTCCCGACCACGGTGCTCGCCGTCTCCCCGGCCTTCGCCGCCCGCCACCCGGGCACCGTCGAGGCCCTGCTGCGCGGCCACCTCGCCGCGCTGGACTGGATCAACACCGCGAAGCCCGCCGACGTGCTGGCCACGCTGAACGCGCGGCTCGCGGAGACTGCCGGCGCCGCCCTGGCCCCGGCCGTGCTGCAACGCGCGCTGGGCAAGCTGGAATTCACCGCCGACCCGCTGGCCGGGGCCTACCCGCGCCTGCTGGCCAACGCCGTCGCCGCCTCCCTGTCCGAACCGGCGAACCTCGACGGGCTGGTCGACACCGCGTTCCTGGCCAAGGCGCGCGCCGCGAAGGGAACCAAGTGAGCATCGTCATCGAGAACCTGTCCAAGGACTACGGGGCCGCACCGGTGCTCTCCGGCATCACCACCACCATCGCCGACGGCGAGTTCGTGGCGGTCCTCGGGGCGTCGGGCTGCGGCAAGTCCACGCTGCTGAACATCGTCGCCGGGCTCGAACCGCCCACGGCCGGCGCCGTGAGCGTCCCTGCCGGAGGCGCCGCGTTCATGTTCCAGGACGCGGCCCTGCTGCCCTGGCTCACCGCCCGGGCCAACATCGAACTGGCCCTGGAGCTGCGCGGTCTGCCGCGTGCCGAACGCGCCGCGCGCGCCACCGAGCTGCTGAAGCTGGTCCACCTTTCCGATGCCGGGGCCAAGCGCCCGCACGAGCTCTCCGGGGGCATGCGCCAGCGCGCCTCGCTGGCCCGCGCCCTGGGCCAGGACCGCCCGGTGCTGCTGATGGACGAGCCGTTCGCCGCCCTTGACGCGATCACCCGGGACCTGCTGCACGAGGAACTCGAACGGATCTGGCGCGCCCACCGGCGCACCGTGGTGTTCGTGACCCACAACGTCCGCGAGGCCGTGCGGCTGGGCCAGCGGGTCCTGCTGCTCTCCTCCCGCCCCGGGAGGGTCGCCGCCGAGTGGGAGATCCCCGAACACGTGCGCACCGACCCGGCCGCGCAGGCCGCCCTGACCCGGGACATCACGCAGAGGCTACGCGAGGAGATCCGCCACCATGCCCACTAGCATCACTTCAGCCACCGCCATTGCCCGTGAACGGGCCACCGCCCGCGCCGCGGACCCGGCCGTGCACCCCGCCTTGGACCCGGACGCGGCAGGACCGCCCGAAGGCCCGGACTCCCCGGACGCCCCGGACAACCTCGGCGAGCTCGAGGCCGGCCTGGACAGGCTGCAGGACGACACGGCCGCCTCCCGCCCGCCGGTCGGGAAGATCCTGCTGCCGCTGGGCACCCTCGCGGGCCTGCTGAGCCTCTGGCAGCTGGCCGCCTGGTTCGGGTCCCCGCGCGCCGACCTCTTCCCCGGCCCGCTCGAGGTGCTCGGCACCGCCGCGTCCCTGGCCGCCGACGGACGGCTGGCCGAGGCGGTCTTCACCTCGCTGCAGCGCGGGGTCCTCGGCTTCGCGCTGGCCCTGGCCATCGGCACGCCGCTGGGGCTGCTGCTCTCGGCCTCCTCCACGCTGCGCCGCGGCCTGGGCCCGCTGGTCTCCGGGCTGCAGGTGCTGCCCAGTGTCGCCTGGGTGCCGGCCGCCATCATCTGGTTCGGCCTGACCGACGCCACGGTCTTCTTCGTGGTGCTGATGGGCGCGACCCCCTCCATCGTCAACGGGTTCCTCTCCGGCGTGGACATGGTCCCGCCGCAATACCGCCGGCTGGGCACCGTGCTCGGGGCCAGCCGCACCCAGCAGCTGCTGCGCATCGTGCTGCCCGCGGCCTTGCCCGGCTACCTGGCCGGGCTCAAGCAGGGCTGGGCGTTCTCCTGGCGCTCGCTGATGGCCGCCGAGATCATCGCCGTCGGCGGGTCCATCGGCTTCGGCCTCGGCTCGCTGCTGCAGCAGGGCCGCGACCTGTCGCAGATGGCGGTGGTGGTCTCCGCGATCCTGGCCATCCTCGCCGTGGGCATCGCCGTCGAACTGCTGGTCTTTGCCCCGCTGGAGCGCAGGCTGCTGCGCCGCCGCGGCCTGGCCCCCGGAGCCGGACGATGAACCGGGCAGGGAAACACCCGATGAACCGACCAGTGGCCCCGCGCCACACACCCACCAGATTCCACCACCGTCAGGAGCCGAGCATGTTCGAGCCAACCGCCCCCCGCGAGGCGCCCATCCACCCGCTGGCCCTGCGCCTTTCCGGCAAGGCAGTGCTCTGCGTCGGGGCCGGGGCTGTGTCCGAACGCCGGGTCAACCAGCTGCTCGAGGCCGGGGCACGGGTCACCGTCATCGCCCCGGCGGCGGTTCCGGGGATCGAGGAGCTGGCCGATGCCGGACGCCTCACCTGGCTGCGGCGCGGCTACGGGCCCGGGGACCTGGAGGGCATGTGGCTGGCCCACACCGCCACCGGGGACCGGGAGCTCGACGCGCGGGTTTCCGCCGACGCGGAAGGGCTGCGGATCTGGTGCGTCAACGCCTCGGACCACGCCGCCTCCAGCGCCTGGACCCCCGCCGTCGCCCGGACCGAGGAGGGGATCACCGTCGCGGTCACCGCCGGCGGGGACCCGCGCCGCGCCGCCGGGCTGCGCAACGCCATCGCGCTGGCCGCCGACACCGGGCTGCTGCCGCTGCGCCGGCGCCGCGCCGGAACCGGCTCGGTCGCCCTGGTCGGGGGCGGCCCCGGCGACCCGGGGCTGATCACCGTCACCGGGCGCCGGCTGCTGGCCGCCGCGGACGTGGTGGTCGCCGACCGGCTCGGCCCGCGCGACCTGCTCAAAGAGCTCGACCCTTCGGTGCGCATCATCGAGGTCGGCAAGGCCCCCGGGGACCACCTGGCCACCCAGGACGAGATCAACGCGGTGTTGGTGCGCGAGGCGCGTGCCGGGAACCGGGTGGTCCGGCTCAAGGGCGGGGACCCGTTCGTGCTGGGCCGCGGCGGCGAGGAAGCTGCCCACTGCCGCGAAAACGGCGTCGCCGTCGAGGTCGTGCCGGGGGTGACCAGTGCGGTCTCCGTCCCGGCCGCCGCCGGCATCCCCGTCACCCACCGCGGGGTGGCCGCCGGATTCTCGATGGCCACCGGGCACGACGAGCTCACCGAGCTTCCGGCCCGGCCCGACCACACCCTCGTCCTGCTGATGGGCGTGGCCCGGCTGGGGCGCAACACCGCCACGCTGCTGGGACGCGGGCTGCCCGCGGACACCCCGGTCGCGGTCATCGAGCGCGGGTGGACCCCGGAGCAGCGGGTCACCATCGACCGGCTGGACTCGATCGCCGCCACCGCCGAGGCCATCGGCGTGGCAAACCCCGCCGTGGTCGTCATCGGCGACGTGGTGCGGCTCAGCCCGCACGCAGCCGGCAGGCTGGCACCGGCGGCTCCCGCCCACCTGCGGCAGCCACTGCCCGTCGGCTGAGACGGCACCCGCACCAACACCCCGCACCACTCCCGCACCACCCGCGCACTGCAACCCTTTCGCAACCCCACAGCAACCCCCTTAGCAACCCCAGGAGAACCCATGACCGAGAAGAACACGCCGGCCGCCGCCGCGACACCGGCCGCCTTCAGCTCACGCCCGCTGCGCGTCGCCATCATCGGGGCCGGCCCGGCAGGCGTCTACGCCGCCGACATCCTCACCAAGGCGGAGCGCGACTTCGAGGTCGCCATCGACCTCTTCGACCGCTACCCGGCACCGTACGGGCTGATCCGCTACGGGGTCGCCCCGGACCACCCGCGCATCAAGGGCATCGTCAAGGCCCTGCACAAGGTGCTGGACCGCGGGGACATCCGCTTCTTCGGCAACGTCGACTACGGCACGGACCTGGACCTGGAGGAGCTGCGGGCGCACTACGACGCGGTCATCTTCGCCACCGGCGCCATCAACGACGCCGACCTGAACATCCCGGGCATCGAGCTTCAGGGCTCGCACGGGGCCGCGGACTTCGTCTCCTGGTTCGACGGGCACCCCGACGTGCCGCGCACCTGGCCGCTCGAGGCCACCGAAATCGCGGTCATCGGCAACGGCAACGTGGCCCTGGACGTCGCCCGGATGCTCTCCAAGCACGCCGAGGACCTTTTGGTCACCGAGATCCCCGAGAACGTGTACCGCGGCCTGGCCGAATCCCCGGTCACCGACGTGCACGTCTTCGGCCGCCGCGGCCCCGCCCAGGTGAAGTTCACCCCGCTGGAGCTGCGCGAGCTGAGCCACAGCCGCGATGTGGACATCGTGCTCTACCCCGAGGACTTCGAGTTCGACGCGGCCTCCGACGCGCTGATCAAGTCCAACAACCAGGTCAAGACCATGGTCGGCACGCTGACCAACTGGCTCATCGAGCAGGAAGAGCGCGAGGAACGCGGTGAAGCCGGGGAAGCAGGGGAGGCAGGGGCTGCCGGGGGGCGCGCCAGCCGCCGGCTGCACCTGCACTTCCTGCATTCCCCCGTGGAGATCGCCGGGGCGGACGGCAAGGTCGACGGCATCAGGTTCGAGCGCCAGGAGCTCGACGGGACCGGCCAGGCGCGGGGGACCGGCGAGCTCGTCGACTACCCGGTGCAGGCCGTCTACCGGGCCGTCGGCTACTTCGGCTCCGCGCTGCAGGACGTCGAGTACGACGGGCGCACCGGCACCATCCCCAACGACGGCGGCAAGGTCCTGGACGGCAGCGGCACCCAGGTGCCCGGGCTCTACGCGACCGGCTGGATCAAGCGCGGCCCGGTCGGGCTCATCGGCCACACCAAGGGCGATGCCGCCGAGACCATCGCCCACCTGCTGGCGGACCTCGCCGGGTTGCCGGTGGCCGCGAACCCCGCCCCGGACGCCGTGACCGGCCTGCTGGATTCCAAGGGGGTCGAGTACACCAGCTGGGAAGGCTGGCTGGCACTGGATGCCCACGAACAGGCGCTCGGCGCGGCCGCCGCCCCGGCTCCGACCCGCGAGGGGCCGGTGCCGCGCGAACGCATCAAGGTCGTCGAGCGCGCCCAGATGGTCGCGGTCTCGCGCACGGCGGACGAAGCGGCCCGCTCCCGCGCCTGAGGCGGACGAAGCCCCGGTCGGCGGATGTGCGGTGCCTAACCCACGCTACCCGGCCGGGGTTTTGCGTTCCCAGGGCGGGGCGGCCCCAAAGCGTGGTGGTGCCCGGCTAGGCTCCGAGGTACAAGCACGGCCGGGCGGCACCTTGCCGTCAGCCCGTTCACCACCAGGGGGAAAACATCATGAGCATGCAGGTCAGCGGAAACAACGAGCCCGGAACGGGTGTCGCGGCACTGGGGAACTTCCCGCCCGGAACCCAGGTCTTCGTCTTCCGCGGGGGGGCGGCAACGTGGTTCGGCACGCAATTGCTGGGCATGGCCATCACCATCTTCACGTTGGGGATCTGCTACCCGTTTGCGGTGGTGTTGGTGGAGCGCTGGCGGGCCAAGAACACCTTCCTGCTGGGCCGGCCGCTGCAATTCGTTGGCACCGGGTGGGGAATCTTCGGGTTGTGGATCAAGTGGTTCCTGCTGATCCTCATCACCCTGGGCATCTATTCGTTCTGGGTGTACCCGCGCCTGACCGCGTGGAAGATTGAAAACACCGTCGTGAACTAGCCTCCGGCGCACCTTGCCGTGCCCGCGGGCGGCCTTCCGCTCCCGAGGGGAGTGGACCAGGCCGCCCGCTCGGCGTTGGCGGCGGGATGGAAGACCCAATTGCGCCTGGGTATTTGCAGGGGATCGCGGGATGCGGGCAGGACGACGTGCGGGAGCCCGCGGATCATCTCGATCCGGAACCTGCCCGCGTGGTACGCCTGGTGGCAGATCGGACAGAGCAGACAGCCTCGTGAGACATCGGTCCTGCCGCCGAGGTTCCATTCGTCGAGATGGTGCGCCTCGCACCGGCCGACCCGCATGGTGCACCCGGGATTGATGCATCCCTTGTCGCGCACGGCAATGGCCCGGCGCTGGGCCCGGTTGAAGTATCTTCGGCTGCGGCCAAGTTCCAGCGGAACCCCGTCACCGTTGAGGATGATCGGGGTGATCCCCGCGTTGCAGGCCAGGCGCCGGCAACTGGCCGCCGAGATGTCTTCGCCGCGGTCGGTCACCCCCGCCGCCTCGAGCTGGCCCAGGAAGGTCTGCAGGTCGATGGTGACGTTCAAGGTGACGTTCGGTGCCAATGGCATCTGCCCGTCCGCGCCGCGCCCGTCATCGGACCCGGGCTCGCGAGGGCTGGTGGAGATGCGCACCGAATCGAGGATGAGCTGGTGCAAGCGGCGGGCCCGCTGCCGGGTGAGTGCCTGTTCGAGGGTTTCCCCGGGGCGCATTTCCATCCCGGGGTCCAGCTCCGGCGCAACACCGAGGTCGGTGAATCCGGCAAGGGGACGTGCTTCCGGTGGTGTGCCGGGATCCACGGCCCAGTCGGGGATCGGCGGGCCGGATTCAATCGTCGGGGCGGGCGCGGTTCCGGCCTTGGTCTTGGGGCTGTTGAGGATGTCCGCGGCGGTGGCCAGCAGTTCATGGCCCTCGGCCGTGGTGATGACCTTGTACTCGTAGCCCTTGCGCGTATGGCCCAGGAAGTGCGCGCCGATGAACAGGTCCTCGAGGTCCTCGCGACGGGCCGCGGCATCGTCGTCGAGGCGTTTGGCCTGGTCCTTGAGCAACTTCGCGGTGCCCTGGTCATTGCGGGTGCGGGCCGCTTCGGCCAGTTCCGCCTCCAGCCGGCGGGCGGTGGCCGCGCCGTCGCCGCCGGGTGCCAGTTCCGGGGCCAGGTTCTCGAACTTCTTGGCCAGCGTGGCCACGGCCTTGGGGTCGGCGGCGGCATCGCTGAGCACCCGGCCCAGCAGCGGGAACTTCGCGGGGACTTCCCTCCCGTTGAACCCGGTGTGCGGCAGCAGGTTTTCGGCGCTTTGCACCCGGTGCTGCGCCTGGAAGTGCGTGAGGTTCAACTGGGCCGCCAGGAAGTCGGTGTCGTCGCGGTACAACGGCATGAGCCCGGGTGCGGCGGGAACATCGCCCGGCAGCGCGGGTCCGGCGGCGAAGGCGGCGGGGTCCGCCAGCAAGCCGTTGAGCGATGCCAGCGGCTCCTCGGCGATGGTGTGCACCTGGGCATCCCCGGCGCGCGATGCGGCCAGCAGCTGGCCGTACCCGGCCTGCCGGTAGAGGTCCTCGGCGAGCTTCACGAAGGCGGCGGCCCGGACCGGGGACGAACCGATGTCCGACGCCGCCTGGTCCAGGACCAGGCGCAGCACCGGAACCAGCACCGCGAGCACGCGCAACGCCTCGCCCCGGGAACCGGCGGCAGCCGCCGGGCCTTCCGGGGTGTCGGTCGGGCCCGGCAGCGCCGCCTTGACGGTGTCCAGGACCTCCGCAACGAGTGTTGGCGTGTTGGTCATGGTCCAAGCATGGACCCCGCCGCGGCGCCGTGGGGCGCGATGCGCGGATCTGTGGATAACGGTGGCCGGCGACCGGAACCGGCGGGATTGAGCGCCGGGCGCCCGGGCGCGCTAGACTGGGGGCACTACGACGTCGACCCGGCAATCACCGGCGAGTCCTTGGAAGAACGGCGAACACCCGGCCATGCCCGGGAGGCGCCCGGTAGAACCAAGCGGGTAAGCCCGTCACAGCAGTCAACGAGCGGCCAGGGACGGTCCGGGAACACCCCGGGGCGAACCGGGCAAGCGGGGTGGTACCGCGAGGTGGAGTGACCAATTGCTCCGTCATCGTCCCTGTGTTGGAGAACGCCTAAGCGCACACGCGCCTTCGATCACCAGGACTGCCGCAGATGACCAGCTACCCCAAGGCCTCGACCGACCCGCATGGCGTAACGCCATCCTCTCCCCGCTTCCCGGAGATCGAGGAACGGGTCCTTTCCTACTGGAAGAACGATGAGACCTTCCAGGCCTCCATCGACGCCCGCGATGCCGGTGTCGACGGGGCCAACGAGTTCGTCTTCTACGACGGCCCGCCCTTTGCCAACGGCCTGCCGCACTACGGGCACCTGCTCACCGGGTACGTCAAGGACCTGGTCGCCCGCTACCAGACCCAGCGCGGGTCGCGCGTGGAGCGCCGCTTCGGCTGGGACACCCACGGGCTGCCGGCCGAGCTCGAGGCCATGAAGCAGCTGGGCATGAGCGACAAGGCGCAGATCGAGGCCATGGGCATCGACAAGTTCAACGACGCCTGCCGCAGCTCGGTGATGAAGTACGCCGGTGAATGGCAGGACTACGTCACCCGCCAGGCGCGCTGGGTCGACTTCGAGAACGACTACAAGACGCTGAACGTCGAGTACATGGAATCGGTCATCTGGGCCTTCAAGCAGCTTTCCGAGAAGGGCCTGACCTACAAGGGCTTCCGCGTGCTGCCGTATTGCTGGAAGGACGAGACCCCGCTGTCCAACCACGAGCTGCGCATGGACGACGACGTGTACAAGGACCGCCAGGACCAGACCGTCACCGTCTCCTTCCCGCTGCTCGCCGGGGAATCCGCGGTCTCGAAGGAACTCGCCGGAGTCCAGGCCCTGGCCTGGACCACCACCCCCTGGACGCTGCCGACCAACATGGCCCTGGCCGTGGGACCCGACGTCGTCTACGTCGTGGTGCCCGCCGGCGAAAACGGCGTGAAGGCCTCGGCGGCCAGCGGAAGCTTCCTGCTGGCCGAGGACCTGCTCGGCTCCTACGCCAAGGACCTGGGCTACGCGGACGCCGCCGCGGCCACCGCCGCCATCACCGCCCGCCACGCCGGAAAGGACCTGGCCGGGATCAGGTACGCACCGCTCTGGGACACCTTCACCGACACCGAGACCTGGGGCACGGCCAACGCCTGGCAGCTCCTGGTCGCCGACTACGTCACCACCACCGACGGCACCGGCATCGTCCACCAGGCCCCCGCCTACGGCGAGGAGGACCAGAAGATCTGCGAGTCCGCCGGCATCCCGGTGATCCTCTCGATCGACGAGGGCGCGAAGTTCCTGCCGGTGTTCAAGTCCGGCCCGTTGGCCGAGGTTGTCGGCGTGCAGGTGTTCGAGGCCAACAAGGCCATCACCACCGTGCTCAAGGACGACGCGCGCCTCATCAAGCAGGCCTCCTACGTGCACTCCTACCCGCACTGCTGGCGCTGCCGCACCCCGCTGATCTACCGCGCCATCTCCTCCTGGTACGTCCAGGTCACCAAGGTCAAGGACCGCATGTTGGAGCTGAACCAGCAGATCAACTGGATCCCGGAAAACGTGAAGGACGGCCAGTTCGGCAAGTGGCTGGCCAACGCCCGCGACTGGTCCATCTCCCGCAACCGCTACTGGGGATCCCCGATCCCGGTGTGGGAATGCGACGGCGCCGAGTGCACCCACAGCGAGGTCCACGGCTCCCTGGAAGAGATCAAGGCGGCCTTCGGGCGCCTGCCGCTGAACAACGAGGGCCAGCCGGACCTGCACCGCCCGTTCATCGACGACCTTCTCCGCCCGCACGAGGGCTGCGCCGAAAACGGCACGCTGCGCCGCGTCGAAGACGTGCTGGACGTGTGGTTCGACTCCGGGTCGATGCCCTACGCCCAGGCGCACTACCCGTTCGAGAACAAGGACTGGTTCGACACCCACCACCCGGCGGACTTCATCGTCGAGTACATCGGGCAGACCCGCGGCTGGTTCTACACCATGCACGTGCTCTCCACCGCGCTCTTCGACCGCCCGGCCTACAAGAACGTGATCAGCCACGGCATCGTGCTGGGGTCCGACGGGCAGAAGATGTCCAAGTCGCTGAAGAACTACCCGGACGTCAACGAGGTGCTGGACCGCGACGGCTCCGACGCCATGCGCTGGTTCCTGATGGCGTCCCCGATCCTGCGCGGCGGCAACCTGGTCGTCACCGAGCAGGGCATCCGCGAGGGCGTGCGCCAGGTCTTGCTGCCGATGTGGAACGTCTGGCACTTCTTCTCCCTCTACACCAACGCCGCGAACAACGGAGCGGGCTACGAGGCGAAGATCGCCCACAGCTCCGAGGACCCGCTGGATGCGTACATGCTCGCGGCCACCGGGGACCTGGTCCGCGAGGTCACCAAGTCGCTGGACGGCTACGACATCTCCGAGGCCGCCGAGCAGATCCGCCGCTACATGGACACGCTGACCAACTGGTACGTGCGCCGGAGCCGCCAGCGCTTCTTCGACGAGGACACCCGCGCCTTCGACACCCTGTACACCGCGCTGGAGACCCTCACCCGCGTCGCGGCCCCGCTGCTGCCGCTGGCGGCCGAGGAAATCTGGCGCGGGCTCACCGGCGGGCGCTCGGTGCACCTGGCCGACTGGCCCGACGCGGAGCTGTTCGTGCGCAACGACGAGTTGGTCGCCGCGATGGAGACCACCCGCAAGATCGCCTCGGTCGGCTCCTCGCTGCGCAAGGCCGCGAACCTGCGCGTGCGCCTGCCGCTGGCCGGGATGACCGTCGCGGTGCCGAACGCCGCTGCCCTTCAGGGCACCTTCGCCGGGATCATCCGCGACGAGCTGAACCTGCGCTCGCTCACGCTCATCGACGCCGCCGAGGCCAATGCGGGGGAGTACGGCATCAGCCAGCGCCTGGTCGTCAACGCCCGCGCCGCGGGCCCGCGCCTGGGCAAGAACGTGCAGGTGGCCATCAAGGGCGCCAAGTCCGGGGACTGGTCGGTGGACGATGCCGGAACCGTCACCGCCGGTTCACTGGCCCTTGAGGAACACGAATACACGCTGGAAACCGTCGTGGCGGCCACCGAGGGCGAAGACACCATCGCCGCGGCCGTGCTGCCCGGCGGCGGCTTCCTGGTGCTGGACACGGTTGTCACCGAAGAGCTGGCGGCCGAGGGCACGGCGCGGGACATGATCCGCGCCATCCAGTCCGCCCGCAAGGACGCGGACCTTTTGGTCTCGGACCGCATCCGCACCGAGATCACCGCCGACGCCGCCACCGTGGCGGCGCTGCACGCCAACGCCGAGCTCATCAAGGGCGAAACGCTCAGCCTCGGACTCGTCCTGCTGACCTCCGCCGACGGGGAAGCCCCCGTCGTCAGCGTCGAAACCGTGGCCGCGGCCGAGGCCGCCGAGAATGAAATGGGACCCAACACATGAGCAACACCTATGACAGGTTCTCCGTGGAGAGCGTCTACGCCGAGCTGTTGGCCCGCGCGCCGGAAAACAAGATCGAGCCGCGCATGGAGCCCATGCGCCGGGCCATGGAGATCCTGGGGGAGCCGAACAAGGCCTTCCCGATCATCCACGTCACCGGCACCAACGGGAAGACCAGCACCGCGCGGATGATCGAGTCGCTGCTGCGCGCCCACGACCTGCGCACCGGCCGCTACTCTTCCCCGCACCTGGTCTCGGTCACCGAGCGCATCGCCATCGACGGCGAGTCGGTGGACGATACGACCTTCGTGCGGATCTGGGACGAGATCCGCCCCTACCTGCAGATCGTCGACGACGAGCTGACCGCCAAGGGCGAGAACCGGCTGACGTACTTCGAGGCCGTGACCATCCTGGGCTTCGCGATCTTCGCCGACACCCCGGTGGACGTGGCGATCATCGAGGTCGGCCTGGGCGGGATCACCGACGCCACCAACGTGGGCGACGGGCAGGTCTCCGTGGTGACCCCGATCTCCCTGGACCACACCGACCTGCTCGGGGACACCGTCGAGCTGATCGCGCAGGAGAAGGCCGGCATCCTCAAGCCCGGCGGCTTCCTGGTCTCCAGCGCGCAGCCCGCGGACGCGGCCCAGGTGCTGCTGGACCGTGCGCGCGAGCTCGAAACGCCCTACCGCTTCGAGGGCGTGGAATTCGGCGTCGAAAACCGCACCGTCGCCGTCGGCGGGCAGCAGTTGGACATCCAGGGCCTGGCCGGGCGCTACCCGGGCATCCTGCTGCCGCTGCACGGCGAGCACCAGGCACAGAACGCCGCCGTCGCCCTGGCCGCGGTGGAGGCGTTCATCGGCGGCGGGGAGACCGCGCTGAACCACGACCTGGTCATGGAGGGCTTCGGCGCCGCCACCAGCCCCGGGCGCCTGGAGGTCATCCGCAAGGCCCCGACCGTGCTGCTGGACGCCGGGCACAACCCCGACGGCATCCGCGCCTCGGCGGCGGCGGTGAAGGAGTCCTTCGGGTTCACCAAGCTGGTGCTGGTCATCGGGATCCTGGCGGAGAAGGACGCGCCGGCCATGCTCGCGCAGCTGCGCGAATCCTACCTGGACCTCACCGAGGACATCTGCATCACCCAGTCCAATTCGCCGCGCGCCATCCCCGCCGGGGAACTGGCCGCCATGGCCCTGGAAGCCGGGTTCGACGAGGGGGACATCTACGTGACCGAGCGCCTGGACGACGCCCTGGAATGGGCAGTGGGGCGCTCCGAGGCCGGCGAGGACTTCGGCGGCGGCGTGCTGGTCACCGGGTCCATCACGCTGGTGGGCGAGGCCCGCATGCTGCTGGGAGGGAAGTAGGGACATGGCGAAAATGACCAAGGCGCAGCGCGACTGGCGCCCGGGACAGCCCAAGAAGCCGCGCTCGACCCGTGTGATGTTCGCCTCCACGGTGCTCACGCTCGAGGCGTTCCTGGCGATCTTCGTGGCGCTGGCGCTCTTCGGGCTCAAGCGCGGTGAATGGTCCCCGGCCCTGGTGCTCGGCGCCGGTGCGGCGGTCGCGGTGGCGTGCATCCTCACCTGCGCGCTGCTGAAGAAACCGCTGGGATACGCCATCGGCTGGGGCCTGCAGCTGCTGTTCATCCTCACCGGGTTCCTGCTGACCTCGATGTTCTTCATCGGCGCCGCCTTCGCCGCCACCTGGTGGTACGCGGTCACCAAGGGACGGGCCATGGACCTGGAGACCGCCCGCCGCGCCCGCGAGCAGGCCGCCTGGGATGCGGCGCACCCCGAGGAAACACCGGGCCCGGGCCCGGCCCAACCGTAGAATCATTACCAACGACAACTTGCACCACCACGACAAAGGAGCCGCACCCATGGCCATTGAACGCACCCTGATCCTCATCAAGCCCGACGGCGTCAAGCGCCAGCTGACAGGCCAGATCCTGGCCCGCATCGAGGCCAAGGGCTACGTCATCGCCGAGCTCAAGCAGGTCTCCGCGACCCGCGAACTGCTCGAGGCGCACTACGAGGAGCACGTGGGCAAGCCGTTCTACGAGCCGCTGGTCGAATTCATGCTCTCCGGCCCGCTGGTGGCGCTCATCGCCGAGGGCCAGAACGTGATCCCCGGCTTCCGCTCGCTGGCCGGCACCACCGACCCGACCACCGCCGCCCCGGGCACCATCCGCGGGGACCTGGGCCGCGACTGGGGCCTGAAGGTCCAGCAGAACCTGGTCCACGGCTCGGACTCGGTCGAATCCGCCGCCCGCGAAATCGGCATCTGGTTCTCCTGATCCAAGGGGGTACCCACCCCGCGAAAGAGGGCCCGGCACGTCCACGAGAGTGGAAATGCCGGGCCCTCTTTATCGTTCGCGGGGGACGGGGTCAGCTCGCGGTTGGCCGCCGGTCCCGGATCCTTCCCTGCAGCACATCCGCGCCAAGCGCCAGCGCGGAGCCAATCGCGTAGGCCGGCAGGTCGAGGGGCGCGAAGCCCGTGCCCAACACCAGCCGGACGGGCCAGAACGCCCTGGCGAGGTCTGCCGGAATCCCGGTGAGCTGCAGCAGCTCGACGAGCACGCACAGCACCAGGGCGATCGCCGCGTTGGACCAGGCCGATGCGCGCGGGCGCAGGAAGGTGAGCAGCACGTAGACAAGCACCGCGTAGAGCACGCCGCCGGCCAGGTCAGCCGGCAGGCCGGCGCCCAGGAATCGGGCGGCCAGGCCCAGGGCGATCACCGGCGGCACGCAGGCGATCGCGGCCAGCCGCCGGGAGCGCGTCCGAGTCATTCGGGTGGCGGGGGCCTCAGGCGCCAACGAATGCACCCGGGAAGCGCAGGACGACGGTGGCCGCGGTGATGACCAGCAGCACGATGACCGCAACCCAGGTCCATTCGCCCGCGGCACGGCGCAGCGCCGCGGGGGCGGGGATCACGCCGTGGGCGATGTTGCGCGCCGTGGTGTAGAGGAACATCGGGATCATCATCGCCCAGACGACCATGCAGTACGGGCACAGGGCGTTGATCTCGTAGAGGGCCTGGGACCAGAGCCACACGATGAACGCCATCGCCAGGGTGACGCCGACCTGCACGCCGACCCAGTACCAGCGGGCGAAGCGGGCCCCGGCAAGCAGCGCCATGCCGATGGTGATCACGATGCCGAAGCCCACGATGCCCAAAAACGGGTTGGGGAAGCCCAACAGGGCCGCCTGCGTCGTTTTCATGACGGTGCCGCAGGAAACCCAGGGGTTGAAATCGCAGCTGGTCACGTAGTCGGGGTCCTTGTACAGGGCGATGCGCTCGAGCACCAGGATGCCCGAGGCGATCCAGGCGACCGCGCCGGTGAGCACCAGGAACAGGCCGAAGGGCCGGGCCCGGGCCATGCGCGGCACCGCGTCCACTTCGCTGTGCGGCGCTGCTGCTTCGGACGTGCTCATCGGTGCTCCCTCGTGGTTTTCGGTTTTCCGGCGTGCGGCCACCCCGGAACGCGGCGTGGATGCCGGGCGGGGCCGGGAATGGCGGGTGGCCGTACCTGAAGTCTAGTGGCCGCCCCGGGCCCCGCCCCCGCCCCGCGCCGGGGCTTGGCACAAGGGGCGGGGCAATGTGCCGGGCGCGTGCGTGTCGCCCCGATTTGCGGCGCGGCGTCCATCGGCGTGTCGATGTGAGACAATTGCAGTGGTTGTTCGTGGATCCACAGTCTGCTTTCAACCCAACGACAGGCTTTCAAGCCCGATTGCGATGCATCTGCTGCGTAGAGACCGCCTATACGAAGGTCTTCAGCGAATACCGCGATATGGTCGCCGCAACGTAAAGCGGCTTGCTTGGAAAAGGGCCGTTGGTCCTGCACGGATGCCGCGCCCCGCAATGGTTGGCGCACCCGGTCAGGACGACTACAAGGACTTCCGCTGGGACACGCGGCCACAAGGCCCGGTCCGGCGAACCAACCAGGGAAGACGCGCTATCTGTGGGAGCAGCCGACCCGCCGAGGAGCACTCTTTTAACATGGCACTGAATCGCGACGAATCAAAGGCAGCGATGGGCCAGGGCCCCAAGGGCCGCACCCGCACCACCCGCCCACCGCGCGGCAACTTCAACGAACCCTCCCCGCCGCCGCCGCGCCGCGCCATGACCCTGGCCGAGCTCAACGACGCCGCGGCCGCACCGACGCGCAAGGTGCGCGCCAACGTTGCCCCGCGCACCGCCACCGCCCGCCGCGGTGCGCCCACCCGCAACGCCCCGGCCCAAGCCGCCACCGTTGAGTCGGTCGTGGCCGAGGCAACCGGCAAGGCACCGGTCCAGGCACCCGCGGCAGAGGCCGCGAAGGCCCCGGCCAAGGCCCCAGCACGCCGCGGCCCGCGCCGTGCCACCTCCGGGGTCACCTCCCCGGGCGCGGCAGCAGCGGAAGCCCCCGTGGTCATCGAGGCACCGGCAGCCCAGGCCGCCGCCGAAGCCAAGACCGAAATCGCCGCAGAGAAGTCCGAGGCCCCCGCCGCGGAGGCGGCCGAGCCGAAGACCGCCGCCAAGCGCCCGGCCCGTGGCCGCGGCCGCAAGGCCACCGCCCCCGCATCGAACACCGAGGCGCCGGCAGCCGAGGAAGCCCCCGAGGAAGAGGCGTCCGTCGAGGCCGCCGAGCAGCCGGCCGAAGCCGTCGAGCCGGCCAAGGCCACGCGCCGCCGCCCGGCCCGTGGCGGCCGCGGATCCCGCGCCACCCAGGAAGCAGAAGCCAAGGACGCCGAGGCAACCCCGGCCGCGGCCCCCGCCGCGGACGAGGACACCGAGACGGCCGAGGAAGCAGCCACCGAGATCGAGCCGGCGGCCATCACCGACCCGTTCGCCATCCCCGAATCCGCGCTCTCGCTGATCTTCCAGGCACCGAGCCTTCCCGCCGCCGGCGCGGCCTCCGAGACCGACGAGCACGAGGAGCCTTCCGGCAGCGGACGCCGCACCCGCGGCGAGTCCGCCCACGACGACACCGAGGACGAAAACGCCGACGGCTCCGGTGCCGTCTCGCGCCGCCGCCGTCGCCGCCGCCGCGGCGATGCCGACCTGGAACTGGCCGGCGGCTCGGAAAACGACCCGCCCAACACCATCACCCGGGTCCGTGCCCCGCGCACCACCCTGGAACCCGTGGTCTCCAACAAGGTCACCGCCGTGCGCGGATCCACCCGCCTGGAAGCCAAGCGCCAGCGCCGCCGCGATTCGCGCGAGTCCGGCCGCCGCCGCCAGGTCATCACCGAGGCCGAGTTCCTGGCCCGCCGCGAATCCGTCGACCGCCAGATGATCGTGCGCCAGCGCGAGGACCGCATCCAGATCGGCGTCCTTGAGGACGGCATCCTGGCCGAGCACTTCGTCTCCAAGACCCAGCAGGACTCCCTGATCGGCAACGTGTACGTCGGCAAGGTGCAGAACGTGCTGCCCTCCATGGAGGCCGCCTTCGTCGACATCGGACGCGGACGCAACGCCGTGCTCTACGCCGGCGAGGTCAACTGGGACGTCGCGGGACTGGACGGCCAGCCGCGCCGCATCGAACACGCCCTGAAGTCCGGGGACACCGTCCTGGTGCAGGTCACCAAGGACCCGGTCGGCCACAAGGGCGCCCGCCTGACTTCCCAGATTTCGCTGCCGGGCCGCTACCTGGTGTACGTGCCGGGCGGCTCGATGACCGGCATCTCGCGCAAGCTTCCCGACGTGGAACGCAACCGCCTGAAGAAGATCCTCAAGGACCACCTGCCGGAAAACGCGGGCGTCATCGTGCGCACCGCCGCCGAGGGCGCCTCCGAGGAAGAGTTGATGAACGACATCAACCGCCTGCGCGCCCAGTGGGAAGGCATCGAGGCCGCCTCGACGTCCACCAAGACCCTGGCACCGGAATTGCTCTACGGGGAACCGGATTTGACCATCAAGGTGGTCCGCGACGTCTTCAACGAGGACTTCACCAAGCTGATCGTCTCCGGCGAGGAGGCCTGGGACACCATCGAGGCCTACGTGACCTACGTGGCGCCGGACCTGGTCTCGCGCCTGGAGAAGTGGGAGAACGACGAGGACATCTTCGGCGCCTTCCGCATCGACGAGCAGATCCACAAGGCACTGGACCGCAAGGTCTTCCTGCCCTCCGGCGGCTCGCTGGTCATCGACCGCACCGAGGCCATGACCGTGGTCGACGTGAACACCGGCAAGTTCACCGGCTCGGGCGGAAACCTCGAGGAAACCGTCACCAAGAACAACCTGGAGGCGGCCGAGGAGGTCGTGCGCCAGCTGCGCCTGCGCGACATCGGCGGCATCATCGTCATCGACTTCATCGACATGGTGCTCGAGTCCAACCGCGATTTGGTGCTTCGCCGCCTGGTCGAGTGCCTGGGCCGCGACCGCACCAAGCACCAGGTCGCCGAGGTCACTTCCCTGGGACTGGTGCAGATGACGCGCAAGCGCATGGGCACCGGCCTGCTGGAAGTCTTCGGGGAGAACTGCGAGGCCTGCAACGGCCGCGGCGTGATCACCCACGACGTGCCGGTCGAGCACCGCCGGTCCTTCAACTCGGCGGGCGAGGCCCACGGCCCCAGCAGCCGCGCCGACCAGAAGCCCTCGCGGGCCGAGCGCCGCCGCCGCAACCGCGGTCCGGAATCCGAGGCGCACGCCGAGGACCAGCATGCCGCGGGCGCCCCGGTCGAGGCCAGGGAGCCGGAGGACGCCGCCAAGGCCGATGCCGCACGCACCGCCTTCGCCAACATCGCCGCGGCGGCACACGCCGCCCACGAACACGGCGAGGCAGAGGCAGAGGCAGCCACGTTGACCGTGGCGGGGGAGTCCGTCGTGGTTCCCGCGGCGCGCCGCAACCGCCGTGCCGCCTCCTCGGAGGCCACCGCGCCGTCGCTGACCCTGGAGAACCTGGAAGCCGCGCTGCCGGACAATTCCCCGGCGACGGACGCACCGGCCCAGGCCGAGGAAGCGGAGTCCGCTTCCGCACGTCCGGCCCGCTCCCGCACCCGCCGCAAGCCCCGCGCCAAGGCTCCCGAGGCGAATGCCGCAACCACCGGTGAACAGCCGGCAGCGGCAGCCGCACCCGTGATCTCCGGTGTGGCCGGGCAGGCCTCCGACGATGCGCCCACCGAGGCGCCGGCGGCAACGGCAACCAAAAAGACTTCGGGCATCGAGCCGGTGGCGCGCGTCAAGCGCAGCCGCCGTGCAACGAGCCCGCAGGGTGGATCCGACACCGCAGTTTCTGTGGCATCGGACACGCTGGCGGCATCGGGTACCTCCCATGTCGCTTCGCTCGCTGACCCATCCAAGGCCCCACAGCCGCCAATCGCCGCCAATGCGCCGATTATGCTGGGTGTCGGGGTGCCGGTCAAAGAGTTGAAAGAGTAGGGATCTGGGCGACTCGCGGGGCAAGCCGTATTTGCCCCCGCAGCGCTTTTTAGCGTAGTCTAGATCCTCGGTGCGAACGCCAGCTATCGGATTCTTCCGCTCGGCGTGCCAGCACAGCGCAATCCCCGGTTTCATTTGGGGTAGTGATGCGCAGCAAGACAGATTGAACGTCGAGTAGAAGTGAGTACCCACGTGGTGTACGCAATTGTCCGCGCTGGCGGCCGCCAGGAAAAGGTTTCTGTTGGAGACCTCGTTACCCTTGACCGCCTGAAGGCTGCCCCAGGCGCCTCCATTGAATTGCCGGCCCTGCTGCTGGTAGATGGCGAGAAGGTAACTTCGGCAGCCGATGAGCTTGCCAAGGTAACGGTGACCGCTGAGGTCGTTGAGAACCTTCGCGGCCAGAAGATTGTCATCCAGAAGTTCAAGAACAAGACCGGTTACAAGAAGCGCCAGGGTTTCCGCGCTATGTTGACCAAGGTCAAGGTCACCTCGATCGCTTAATTGCGGTTGATTCCAAGAATTCTCATTACCTGAAGGTAGGCATTTTCAATGGCACATAAGAAGGGCGCGAGTTCCACTCGCAACGGTCGCGATTCCAACGCCCAGTACCTTGGCGTAAAGCGCTTCGGTGGTCAGGTCGTTTCGGCCGGCGAAATCATCGTTCGCCAGCGTGGCACCCACTTCCACCCGGGCGCCGGCGTGGGACGTGGCAAGGACGACACCCTGTTCGCACTGGAAGCCGGGGCTGTCGAATTCGGCACTCGCCGCGGCCGTAAAGTCGTGAACATCGTTACCGCTGGCTAACTAGCGCGTAACCGCATTCATTACACTGTAGAGGGTGGGCCGCACGGCTCACCCTCTATGTGTTTTTTCAACCCCCCAGTGTTTTACCGCGCTTCGGCCCAGTGCCGTCGAGCGGAAGACGCCACCCTTTTTTGCTAGGAGCTTTCAACCGTGGCAGCCTTCATCGACCGAGTGGTCCTCCATGTCTCCGGTGGTTCCGGTGGACACGGCTGTGTCTCCATCAAACGCGAAAAATTCAAGCCCCTGGGCGGACCCGACGGCGGCAGCGGCGGCAACGGCGGTGAGGTGATCCTGCGCGTCGACGCCCAGACCACCACGCTGCTTTCCTACCACCACTCGCCGCACCGCCACGCCGGAAACGGCGAGGGCGGCAAGGGCGACCTGCGCCCCGGGAAGAACGGCGAGTCCCTCATCCTTCCGGTGCCCGAGGGCACCGTGGTCAAGACCCGCGACGGCGAGATCCTGGCCGACCTGATCGGTGACGGGTCCGAGTACGTCGTCGCCTCCGGCGGCCTGGGCGGACTGGGCAACGCCGGGCTCTCCAGCCAGCGCCGCAAGGCCCCCGGGTTCGCGCTGCTGGGCACCCCCGGCACCGCCGCCGAGGTCGTCCTCGAACTCAAGTCCGTCGCCGACGTCGCCCTGGTGGGCTACCCCTCGGCCGGCAAGTCCTCGCTGATCGCCGCGCTCTCCGCAGCGCGTCCCAAGATCGCCGACTACCCCTTCACCACCCTGGTCCCGAACCTCGGCGTGGTCCAGGCCGGCGAGGTGCGCTACACCGTCGCCGACGTGCCCGGCCTGATCCCCGGTGCCTCGCAGGGCCGCGGCCTGGGACTGGAATTCCTGCGCCACGTCGAACGCTGCGCCGCCCTGGTGCACGTGCTTGACTGCGGCGCGCTGGAAACCGACCGCGACCCGGTGGCCGACCTGGAGACCATCCAGGCCGAACTGGACGCCTACGAGGTCGACTCCTCGTTCGCCGGCGCCGACGGCCAGATCATCCCGCTGAACGAACGCCCGCGCCTGATCGCCCTGAACAAGGTCGACATGCCCGACGGACGCGACATGGCCGAGTTCGTGCGCCCCGAACTGGAGAAGCGCGGCTACCGCGTCTTCGAGGTCTCGGCCATGAGCCGCGAGGGGCTGCGCGAGCTCTCCTTCGCGATGTCCGAGCTGGTCACCGAGGCGCGCGCCAAGATCGAGGCCGCCCCGCTTCCCGTCGCCGTCGAGGTGCTGCGCCCGCGCGCCACCAAGGAGAGCAAGGCCGGTTTCGTGATCCGCAAGGAGGAGCGCAACCTCGAGCCGCTCTTCCGCGTCATCGGCGAAAAGCCCGAGCGCTGGATCATGCAGACCGACTTCCGCAACGACGAGGCCGTGGGCTACCTGGCCGACCGCCTGGCCAAGCTGGGCGTCGAAAACCAGCTCTACAAGCTCGGTGCCAAGCCCGGCGACGCCGTGGTCATCGGCTCCGAGGTCGACGCCGTGGTCTTCGACTGGGAGCCGACCATGGCCGCCGGCGCCGAGCTGTTGGGCTCACGCCGCGGACAGGACGAGCGCCTGGCCGAATTCGGCGCACGCCCCTCCCGCGAGGAGAAGAAGGCGCAGCACGAGGCGCGCAAGGGCGCCAAGGCCGCGGCACGCGAGGACCTGGAAGCCGAGCGCAAGGCCGGGATCTGGACGGAGTCGGTCAACTACAAGCACCAGCTACCCAAGTCCGGGGAGTAACACAGCACCGTGCGCGCCACCAACCAGCCCTCGGGCATCATCCAACGCGGGGACCTGCCCCGTGCCTCCCGCATCGTGGTCAAGGTCGGATCCTCGTCGCTGACCACGCTCGCCGGCGGCATCTCCGAGGAGGCGCTCAGCTCCCTGGTCGACCGCCTCGCGGCGGTCAGCACCGCGGGAACCGAGCTGATCCTGGTCTCCTCCGGCGCCATCGCCGCCGGGCTGGCGCCCCTGGATTTGGGGCGCCGCCCGCGCGACCTGGCCACGCAGCAGGCCGCCGCCTCGGTGGGCCAGGGGCTGCTCATGGCCAGGTACACGCAGGCGTTCTCCGCCCACGGGGTCACCGTCGGGCAGGTCCTGCTGACCGCCGACGACCTGATCCGCCGCCAGCAGTATGCCAACGCGTTCCGCGCGCTGAACCGGCTGCTGGCCCTGGGCGTGGTGCCGATCGTGAACGAAAACGACACCGTGGCCACCCACGAGATCCGCTTCGGCGACAACGACCGGCTCGCGGCCCTGGTGGCGCACCTGGTCAAGGCCGATGCGCTGCTGCTGCTCTCCGACGTCGACGCGGTCTACGACGCGCCCCCGAACGCCGGGGGAGTGCGGGTGCCGCGCGTCGACCGGTCCGAGGACCTGGCGGCGCTGCGCATCGGGTCCACCGGGGGAGCCGGGCTGGGCACCGGGGGCATGGCCACCAAGGTCGAGGCGGCCACGATGAGCGCCGAATCGGGCATCCCCGCCCTGGTCACCTCCACCGCGAACGCTGCGGCGGCACTGGCCGGGGAAGACGTGGGGACCTGGTTCTCCGCCCGCGGCGGACGGCGCTCCACCCGGATGCTGTGGCTGGCCCACCTGGCCACCACCCAGGGGCGGCTGCTGCTGGATCCCGGCGCCGTGCGCGCCGTGGCCTCCGGCGTCGCCTCGCTGCTGCCGGCCGGGATCACCGGGGTCAACGGCTCCTTCGAGGCCGGGGACGCGGTGGAAATCACCGACGCCGGCGGGCAGGTGATCGCCCGCGGGCTGGTGAACTTCTCCTCCGCGGAACTGCCGCAGATGCTCGGCCGCTCCACCCGGGAACTCGGCGAGGACCTGGGCAGCCAATTCGAACGCGCCGTGGTGCACGTCGACGACCTGGTCGTGGTCTAGCGTCGCGACCGCGCGATGAAGCCCGTCCCCGTGCTTAACATGGGGGCGGGCTTCGCCGCATCCACCGTAGAATGGGGGATCATGAGCCAGAACATTGACGCATCGCAGATTCTTTCCGACGTAGCAGGGTCCGCCGCCGGCATCCAGGATGCCCGCGTGGCCGTGGGCAAGCTGGCCGACCGCGCCCGCACCGCCTCGCGCGTGCTGGCCCGCGCCGACCGCAACTGGAAGGACCGGGCGCTGCTGGCCATCGCGGCCTCGCTGGATGCCAAGCGCACCGCCGTCATCAAGGCGAACGCCAAGGACATCGCCGCCGGGCGCGCCAACGGCACCTCCGACGCGCTGCTGGACCGGCTCAAGCTCAACGACGCACGCGTGGACGCGCTGATCGCCGCGCTGGAGGAACTGGCCGGGCTGCCGGACCCCGTGGGCACCGTGCTGCGCGGCCAGACCCTGCCCAACGGGCTGCGGCTGCGCCAGGTCCACGTCCCGATGGGCGTGATCGGCGCGATCTACGAGGCCCGCCCCAACGTCACGGTCGACATCGCCGGGCTGGCCCTGAAAAGCGGCAACGCGGTGCTGCTGCGCGGCGGCAGCGCGGCGGCGCACTCCAACGTGGCGCTGCTGGCCCTGATCCGCGACGCCCTGGAATCCGTGGGGCTGCCGGCCGACGCCGTGTCCTCGGTGGATGCCTGGGGCCGCGACGGCGCCGACGCGATGATGGGCGCGCGCGGGAAGATCGACGTGCTGATTCCCCGCGGCGGCCGCGAGCTGATCCAGCGCGTGGTCACCACCGCCAGCGTCCCGGTCATCGAGACCGGCGAGGGCAACGTGCACATCTACCTCGACGAATCGGCCGATGCCGCGATGGCCGTGCCGATCCTGCTCAACGCCAAGACCCAGCGCCCCAGCGTGTGCAACACCGTGGAGACGCTGCTGCTCAACGTGCACTCCAAGGCCGCGCCCGAGGTCCTCGCGGCGCTGGCCAAGGCCGGTGTGCGCCTGCACGTGGACGCCCGCGCCAAGGTGCTGGCCGCAGGCGTACCCACCATCGACGCCGTCGAGGCGGACTGGGACACCGAGTACATGGACCTGGACCTGGCCGTGGCCGTGGTCGATGACCTGGGCGGCGCCATCAAGCACATCCGTGCGCACAGCACCGGGCACACCGAGGCGATCCTGACCAACAACCTCGCCCACGCCGAGCGCTTCATTGCCGAGGTCGATTCGGCCGCGGTGATCGTCAACGCCTCCACCCGCTTCACCGACGGCGGACAGCTGGGCCTGGGTGCCGAGGTCGGCATTTCCACGCAGAAGATGCATGCGCGCGGTCCGATGGGCCTGCGCGAGCTCACCACCACCAAGTGGATTGTGCAGGGCGATGGGCATGTTCGTTCGTAGCCGCGTGCCAAGGTGGGTACGATAGAGGCTAACGAGTCGTAAAAGATACAACACAGTGCCGTGCACGCATGTGCGCGTCCGGTACGCAACAACCTGGAGAAACATGTTTACCCAGTCCCTGAACGCGGCCCTTGCCGCCTCCGAAAGCGCCGCTGGCGGCATGTCCACCGAAACGCAGGCACTGCTTGTCGGGGGCGGCATCTTCCTGCTGTTCCTGCTGATGCTGCTGATCACCATGTCCTACTCCAACGTCGGCAACCGCCACCAGGTCAAGCCGGAGCCCGAGGACACGCACCGCACGCACACCAACAAGCACGGCCATCACTAGTCGTCTGACGGCCGAACGAACGGACCGCCCATTTCGCCTGGGCGTCATGGGCGGCACGTTCGATCCGATCCACCACGGCCACCTGGTGGCCGCCAGCGAAGTCGCAGCGGTCTTCGACCTGGACGAAGTGGTGTTCGTGCCCACCGGGGAACCGTGGCAGAAGCTGGACCGCGACGTGGCCCCGGCCGAGCACCGCTACCTGATGACGGTGATCGCCACGGCGGCGAACCCGCGCTTCACCGTGAGCCGCGTGGACATCGACCGTCCCGGGCCCACGTACACGATCGACACGTTGCGGGACCTGCGCGAGCAGCGTCCGGACGCCGAGTTGTTCTTCATCACCGGCGCGGACGCCATGGCCCAGATCCTGGGCTGGAAGGACGCCGAGGAACTCTGGCAACTGGCGCACTTCGTGGGGGTCACCCGACCCGGCCACGAGCTGCCGGTGCTGGACCGCAACGACGTCTCGTTGATGGAGGTCCCCGCCATGGCGATCTCCTCGACGGATTGCCGGGAACGGGTGCGGACCGGACATCCGGTGTGGTACCTGGTGCCGGACGGCGTGGTGCAATACATCGCCAAGTACAAGCTGTACAACGACAAGAACAACGCAGTAAGCAACGGCCAGGAATAGAGACGGCCGGGAATGGACAAGATGAGCGACGAGACCGGGCCCGCGCTCAGCAGGCGAGCCCTGCGGGAGCAGCGACGTGCCGAGACCGAAGCCCAGCTTGCCCAAGAGCAGGCGCCGGGCCAGGCTCCGGCAACCCCCGCCGGCAAGCCGGCGACCGCCAAGCCTTCCGTGCCCGCTCCCGCCACCCCGGCGCCAAAGGCGCCGCCCGCGCCCAAGGCACCCGCACCTGAGGCCAAGACCCCTGCTCCCGCCACCAAGGCTCCGGCGCCGGCTGCCAACCCGGTCGCCAAGCCGGCAGCTGCCGCCCCGGCCGCCGCGGGGTCCGCAGCCAAGCCCGTGCCGCAGGGCGAAGAGCCCGTGCGCAGCCGCCGCGCCGCCGCGGGAGTGGTCGACGCCGTTTCCCAGCGCACCGAACGTACTTCCCTGCAGCGTGCACGTGACCGCGAGGCCCTGCGCACCCGCCGCCGGCTGGAACAGGAAGTCTCCGAGCTTTCCCCCAAGGATCCGTCTCCTGCCGACGATCCCGCACCGCTGACACGCAAGCAGATGCGCCTCCAGGCGCTCAACACCGCCAAGGACGCTGGCGCCGCCTCCGATCCGGGCGCGACCCAGACCCCCGCCCGTCCCCAGGCCGGTGCCGCGGGCAATCCCGGAGCATCCAAGCCTGCCGAAGCGAAGCCTGCGGCAGGCAAGTCCGCGGCCGCCGCGAAGGCTCCTGCCAACGCGCCCGCCAAGCCGGCCGCGGGCACGCCGCGCGTGCGTCCTGCCACACCGGCTCCCGCTGCGCCGACACCGCAGATGAGCGTCGAAGAGGCACTGGCGCTGCGCCGGCGCTCCGGCGGAGCCGCCCCGAGCGAGCCGCTGCTGATCCAGCCCGAGGAAAACCTGGCGGACGTGGACCTCGAGGTCCTGGCCCAGCAGCGCGAACTTGCGGCCCGTGCGGCGATCATTTCCCGCCGCGCCGCCGAGCGCCAGCGCATGCAGGACGAAAACAGCCAGCGTGCCGGCGCCCGCCGTTCGGACCCCTTCACCGGGGCGATGAACCACCTGCGCGAAGAGGACATCGAGAAGAAGCTGGTCAACACCGGCATCTCCGGTCCGCTGACGCGCGGCTACAACATCGCCATGACCGACCAGGGCACCATTGTCGAGAACCGGCAAACCCCCGAGGCTCCGGCCACCAAGACTCCGGCCTCGGCGCCCCACGCGCCGAAGCCGACGACCCCGGCAGCGAAAGCCCCGGCGGTCACACCTGCGCACAAGCCAAAGGCTGCTACTCCGGCCCAGGCACCGGCTCGCGACTCCACGTCGCCCGCCGCTTCACAAGCTGCCGCAGCAGCACCGGCACGGACGGGCGCGGCCAAGCCCGCGGCCGCCGCTCCCGCCGGCCCCAAGGCCCCCGTGGCCCCGGGCGCCGGCAAGGCAGGGCAAGCACCCGATACCAAGGATGCCCCCGCCGAAAATGTTGGGCCTTCGTTGGCTCGCCCACCCGTGCGTGCCGTTCGCGCGCAGGGGCTTGAGCCACTGGATGTGCAGACCGCCGGAATGCGCCGTGCCAACAACATGTACTTGATGGTCATCGCGGCTTTGTCCGTTGGAGGCGCGGCACTCGTTGCCGGTCTCATCATGTTCCTGAACTCAAACTAGCGCCCACCGCGTCGCACCCAATTTCTCAAGGAGAACCCCATGAGCGCCCACGAACATTCCATCGATTTGGTGCAGACCGCTGCCGTTGCCGCAGCCGAGAAGCAGGCAGAGAACCTCGTAGCCTTGGACGTTTCCGAACGCCTCGGCGTCACCGATGCGTTCCTGATCGCCTCCGCGGCATCCGAGCGCCAGGTCAATTCGATTGTTGACGAGATCGAAGACAAGCTTGCCGAGAAGTTCGAGATCCGCCCGGTTCGCCGTGAGGGCCGCGGCCAGGGCCGCTGGGTCCTGCTTGACTACTCGGACGTCGTGATCCACGTCCAGCACAACGAGGACCGCGTTTTCTACGCCCTGGAGCGCCTCTGGGGCGACTGCCCGGTCATTGAACTGCCGACGACCGGCGAACCGGCCACCGACATGTCGCACGTCGAAACTCTCCCGGATTCGCTCTAGGCCCCTCGATTTGCGCCACACGTTTTGTGTGGCCTATGATGGTTGAGTTGCCCGCAAGGGCGGCTCTCATTTGGGGGTATGGCGCAGTTGGTAGCGCGTCTGCATGGCATGCAGAAGGTCAGGGGTTCGAATCCCCTTACCTCCACCAAAATGTGTGAATGAAAAGGTCTCCGGCTTCGGCCGGGGGCCTTTTCGCGTTTGTGCCGTCAACCCCGGCCGGCCCGCCGGGGCCTTCGGGTTGCGCCGCCGAAGCAACAGGTGGTCTTCACGTCGAGTCCTTCACCCCCCTGCCGGCCGGTCGGATCGCATTCATGCGGCATATAGGACAAAAAGTGTGTCTGCCCCGGGTGTGTCACCCGGGGCTTTGTCATGTCAGGGCACGGTTTAGCAGGGTCTGCCGGCCCATCCCTTCCTGGCCCAAAGCCCTTCCTCCGG